>JACRHZ010000037.1 GCA_016220175.1 Candidatus Peregrinibacteria bacterium | reverse complement strand
TATTGTACTCTTTCCAATTTGCGATACGATATCTCTGTCTAAGTGAGGATTTCTTTTTCATTTTGAAAGAGGTTATTGTTCCTCCTCATCTTAGACATACTCCTATTCCCGTACAATTTATTTGTGCAACAAAGCCCTTCCACTTTGTTAATTTCCTGATTTGGCTTGAAGGTTCCATCGGGATAGCCCTTTACATATTCGAGACGGGCGCAGAACGCGATAAAATCGGTATACCATTTTCCGAGCGGAACGTCCGGAAACGGAGCAATTGTAGCGGGCTCTACGTCTTGCCTCGTTCCAAGTACGATAATTTTTGTAAATTCTGCTCGAATGAGAGGTTTATCTGGACGATATGTTCCGTCCGCATACCCAGTCACAACATTATTGTCCTTCAAAAATTGGATACTCTTCGCGTATTTGTGTGATGAATTCACATCAGAAAAAGCGCCCGTCGAAGTCGCTTGAGCCGATGGAGAAAAAATTTCCACACCAGAAAATTCGAAGAGAGAAACTCCAATCAAAAGTGCTGAGAAAATCCACACGGATTTTGCAAAGGAATATTTCATGAGGAAGGGGAGAAATATGTTTTTTCCAGTATGACAAATTTGTGAACATTCTCGCAACAAATTTTTACCAACTTCCTCCTCCACCGCCACCAAATCCTCCGCCAGAAGATCCGCCACTTGAGCCACTTCCCGATGGTGTAGAGCTCATGGTGGTAGAAATAGTATGGGAAAAATTATGAACCTGAGCACCAAATTCAGAAATGAGAAATGGATGCGTGCCGATGTACCAAGAAGGAGCTCTGGGCTGGACTCCAATGATCGCCATCGCATCCGAAAGCTTTTTTGTAGTACCAAAAACGATGGCATACGGGAGGACATCCATGAATACATTTTGTTTTTCAAAAAATATCTGTCGATGCTTTTCAACATTGTTCAGAAAAACTTCGTAGCCTCGCGCTTTTCGATATATTTCTCTTCCTTCTGCGGTTCTTCTCGGCATGAACCTCGAGAAAATGAGAAATAAAACACCAAAACCGACGAGTCCAATTCCAATTCCGAGTGCAATTTCTGAAAGGATATTTGCTGCTAAAATGATGAGTCCAACTCCAAAAATGAGAACAAAAAATGCCCACAGAAAATATCGGAGTCTTACTGATTCTGGATTTTCTCCAAAAAATCCTTTTTCAGTGATTTCTCGATACAGTTCATTTTTCACTTCCCTGAGATCTTGGGAAAAAGTATTTTTCAGCGAAGAGAGCAATATTTCTTTTTCTATTTTAAAAATTGATTTCAAGAGTTTTTGTTCGTACTCTAAAAGTCCATCTTCCCCTTTCTCTGTTCGTTTCAAAATATAATCTGAGCTTCCAAAAAATGAATCCTTTGCTTTTTCCATAATCGTGAGATATCCCCGAACGGCGAGATCAACGATAGTCGCCGACACATCAAGAGTATCGGCTTTTTCATCCATAATAACGCCAATTTCGGCGGGACGAAGTTTTTCCGGAGCTTCATATTCTACGACGATATTTTCGTGTTCAAGTACTGGCATAACTCCTTGAGACGCATTTGGATCATGGAGATTTTTTCGTTGAAAATATGAGTCACGTCCGTGTTTCCACCAGAGGCGAAGAACGAAAAATGCGCCGAGGAGAAAAATTATTCCTGCGAAACCAAACGTCACAGGAGAAAAAAGAATATCTCCAAAAGTTTTTGGAGGAGATGCGATGAGAATTGGAATTGTGTTCGGAGTGTAGCCGACAGCAATCGTCATTCCTTCTCCCGTCTCAAGTCTTCTTTGTGAAGTGAATGTGATATTTTGTGAATTTTTCTCGGTGATCTTGCATTTTTCGCGAGATCCTTGAACGCCAAGAAAGCAGTTTTTCTGGAGAATTTTTGGGGCAGGGTGAGAAATCAGTCGAAAGCACTCTATATCACCTCCACAGGGTTCAGAATCCATAACATTAGTTTCGGGAAGATGCACTTCGGCCGAGCTTTTGAGAATTGTTACTGGCCATTCAAGTCCAGTAACATTTAAGTAGAGTTCATCGTATGTTCCAAATGATCGCAAAATTCCGGTCGCCAAATATTCAATCGTATATTCTTGTGTTCCTGAAATAAGTGTGTTTGCGTCTCCAATTTGAATTCGAATATTCGCATCATTCAAAATCACTTCATAGGGTTCACTCATCCCATTTCGTGTCACCGATTGCGCTGAAATTTCTGTAAATACTTTGGAACCATCGGGAGAAACGTATGCGTACGGAATATCACGGAAAATTCCATGTTTTTGGAGATCATGAAAATCGACAGAAATATGTTCTTCCACACGCACTTTTCCATCTTCCTGAATACGAATGTTCGCGTCAAAATTCGTAATTTCCCAGCCTTCATCAGCAGAGGCAATTCCAGAAAAGAGGAGCAAGAAAATTGTCAAAAAAATAGACCGAAGGAAAGATTTCATATTTTTTCGGAAGAGAAAAATTGGAATATCGAAAATTATTCTGAAGCAGAAGGGTATGAGATTGCAACAGGTTTTAGGTTTTTAAAACTTTCTGGGTCAGGAGATTGTTACCACTTTCGGAAGGAAAAAACTCGTCACTCGAGAAAGATGTTGTTATGAAGGCATTTTCTTGAATATTTTTCTGTCGTCACTCTTCGTCGACAAGAATTCAAAATTTTATAATTGTGTTTATCTTTTGAGCAACATCAAAATAAGCCCAACCATTCGATCTTTTTCTTTCGGATTACTTTCTGCCACAAAAAGAGTGAGCGCAGTCAGCGCTTCTGGCGTGAGTTTCTGAGGATTCAGAATGTTCGCTTTTCGGAGAAACCACACAAACGAAAACGCTCCGGACCTTTTGTTGCCATCGACAAATGGATGATTTTTCACGACGAAATAAAGAAGATGCGCGGCTTTTTCTTCGAGTGTCGGATACAGATCTCTCCCACCAAATGATTGAAAAATATTTCCGACGATTCCAGACATACTTCCGTGCGTTTTCTCAATTCCAAAGAGTTCACTCGCTTCTTTTTTAGAAATCAGTTCTTCTTTCAGTTGGAAGAGTGCGTGAGAAACACTTTCCATTGTTATCGCTATCTGTTTTTTCGTTGCACCTGATTTTGGGAGCAGTTCTTTGTCATAGGCATCAAGAGAGAGCCACGTGGAGGCGAACATTTTGATGAGTTCCAGAGCATCTTCAGTTTTAATTTGTCCGCCAGCGGGAAGAAGTTTTTTCACGTCTTCGACCGCTTGCAAAAAGACGCCGTAATTTTTTGCGAGTGCTTTTTTATTGAGCGTGTAGCCTTCCAAAATATGCTGGCGCAAAGTTTTGGTGGCCCATTTTCGGAATGCAATGGCCACTTTTGAATTTGTTCTGTATCCAACGGACAAAAGGACATCAAGAGAATAAAACGCTATTGGTCTATCAGAATTTGCAATATGCATTTTTTGCATATTGCTTTTTGGATTGATTTCACCGTCTTTGAAAATATTTCGAATATGGCGAGATACAACAGATTGGTCAACGCCAAAAAGCTCGACAATTTGTTGTTGGCTCGCCCACAAGGTTTCTTTTTTCAAGTCTCCTTTGAGCTCAAGAGCACCGGACTTTGTTTGGTAAATAATAATTTCGTTTTTCATAAATTGTGGAAAAAAGAATACAAATTCGCATGAGGAAATTATATTTTTTCACCACAAAAAAATCACACAGCAAAAATACGCATGCGCAGAAAAATGTTTTTATGAAGCCATTTGCTGAAATGCTTTTCTGTCGTCGGGGTTTGACGACAGATTAGGAATCCTTCACAAAATAGTTCCCGATGAGATCAGGGCAAATATTTTTTTGAATTTTTCTCCGGTAAATAATTTTCTGAAGAAATCACACTTTCTCCAAGTTCTTTCTCTGTTTCCTTCCTCGCGTTTCCCGCAACTCCGCCGCCGCGGTTCGCCACTTTTTTGTTCGCCGGAATTCCTTTTGGCTGTTCCTTTTTCGAAATTTCAGTAGTTACTTTTTCTCCGAGCATTGTAAAAATCAGCTCCAAATCGGTCATGTTATCTCGGAGATTTGCTTTTGATTCCTCTGGAATATTTTTATGTTTTCTATACTCGCTCGGCGTCATTCCAAAAGTTGCTTTAGAAATTTCCGCCGTGAGAATCGCATAATCACTTTTGCGGTGAATGCCTCGATCTTGCCATTCATCTGTAAGATTTTGACGAATCGCTATTCCGCGAAGCCGTTTTTGAGTCCAATCTTTGGAATATCCTTTTTGCTCGTAGAGTTTTTTCATTCGCTCCTGTGCCAATTCAGGATTTTCAATTTCTTGCACTCTCTCATATCCTACTTTCGCGAGCCAACGTTTAAATGGCTCAGCTTTTGGAGAAGGAATGGATTGGATAATGCGAAAGATGCCTTCTGTGTTGGCACAGTCGGTCTCACGCATTTTTCCGTCTTCAGCCAAAAGCTTCAACTGTCTACAAATTGTAGATAGTTGAAATTCGCTTTCATCTTTTACTCTTGCTTTCATAGCAGTCCAATAAACACTTGGGCGATCACTGTTTATAAGCGCTTCTATTACATCAATCACCGAAAACCACCATTCATTGTTATAAATTGTTTTTCGAATTTTCTTGCCTTCAAAAATGGCAATTTGCTTTGAATCCATAATTATGGGAAAAAGTTACGATCACAGTATAGAATAGTTCCAAGGTTTTGCATTCACGCGAATTTCATGAGTGCGAGAATATCGCTTTCTTTCGCCATTTTTAATGAATTTTTTCTGTCGTCGGGGTTCGTCGACAGAAAGAAGAGTTAATTACCATTAAAAATCGGCAAAGATTTTTGTTGTAAATGCATATCTTCTACAAGCAAACTCGGTTTTTGATAGAGGGAATCTCTTTTGATTATTGCTTTTACAACAACATTTTGCCCATAAAATTGGTCGAAGTCTTTAGTTGTTTTTCCTTCAGGAGGGTAGGCAACCAGATCTCGATACTTTTTAGGAAATGTATAGACTCGAACCTTCATTGAATCCCCCTTACTACACTGCATTCCCACGATCTTTACTGTAAAACGGTATAATTTGCCATTTTCATAGTCTGGAAGTATTTTTTCATCTTCGCTTAAATAATTTTCGAAATTATTCTTGTCCATAATGGATGACTGTAGGAAATCTTTCCTATGGCTTATTTCTATAGAGGACACTTCATTCTCCACAAAAGGCTTGAGTGCCTTCTTGAACTTACCTTGTGTTATCATGCGATGGAGAGATTTGGCGTACGATTCTGGTAAATCATTTAGATCAAGAAGCTTCTTTTGGTTTTTGGCTTTTCCGATTAATGTACCAACAAAATATGCCACAAGTGAAAAGATTGCTGTAAAGTCAGCAGGGAGTTCTTTAGCAAAATCATTAACACTCTTATGAGCTTGATTAATTGCACCAAAAAAATCATTCGCTTTTTCCCACAATTGAGTATCTACAACCCTTAGAAAATTAATAAGGTCTACGACTTTTTCAAATGGAATCTTCTCAGCGAGATCAAGGAGAATTATTATAATGTTAACTATCAACGATCCCTCTCTTGTATTGCTTGCTTTAACAATAATATTCCCATTTATTTTAGAAATTTTGAATATTTCTTTAATAACAATATCAAAACCTACAATTGACTCGCCAAGAACAGCTAAATCAACTTCTGAATCATTTTTCTCATTAAGTCCTCGATATTTAAGAAAGAAATTAGCTTCCATTAATGCATGTTTTAAAGTTTTACTCTCGCTCTTGCTTCATCATCTTGGGCAAGAGTGTATCACGAATTTTCATGCTTAGCGAAATTTTTTCACTTCGCCACTAAAAAATGGCACGCGTCAGCGCGTGACTCCCGCTGAAATTTGTCAATCTTTCCATTTTATTTACATAATATTGACAATAAAATCATAAAACTCTACAATTAAGCCTGTCAATCAACATTTCCCCCTCATCCATGACCTCCAAAACCTTGAATATTTTCGAGCTTCGGAAAAAAATCGGCATGTCGCAATCAGATCTTGCCATGCGTCTTGGTATTTCGCGTCCCACGCTCATCAAAATTGAGAAAGGAGAAAGACCGCTGACTCTTGGCGAACGAGAGAAAGTACAAGAAATTTTTGATACAGTTCAAGAATCAGAGCACAAAGCTTCTGATATGCGTATTGATATTCCGCAAAAAAATCTCAAGAAATTCAAAGAGGTTCTCCTCTACATTCTTGAAAAAGTCGGTGGAAAGCCAAATGTTGGGCTCACCGTTCTCTACAAACTGCTGTATTTCATCGATTTTGATTATTACGAAAAGTTTGAAGAACAACTTATGGGCTTAACATACATGAAAAATCATCATGGTCCGACGCCAAAGGAATTTATAAAAGTTCTGGAAGAAATGAAACAAAATGGAGAAATTGAAGAAGTGAATAGCAAATATTTTACGTACGATCAACGAAAATATCTCCCACGGAGAAATGCAAATCTTTCCATTCTCACGGGAAGAGAACTGGAGCATATTGATCTCGTGCTTGTAAAACTTTCCGATAAATCAGGAAAGGAACTCAGTGAATATTCTCACGGCGATGTTCCGTGGATGACGCACGAATTGGGAGAAGAAATTAAATATGAAAGCGTGTTTTACCGAAATGATCCTTATTCCGTGCGCCGATATGAAGATGATATTTAGTTCTCTGCCGGAATTTGAGAAAGAATACAAAAGACTTTCCAAGAAAATTCCTTCTCTGGAATCAGATCTCGAGAATTTTAGAAAATTTATAGTGGGCGTTGATTTTGAGAATAACAAACGATTTATTCTTTTGAAAAAAAATGATGAGAAGGGGATTCGGATCATAAAGACTCGTCTTATGGTAAGAAGCATGAAGGGATCAAGTAAAACGAGAATTATTTTTTGTTTTTGTATTCGAGGAAATCATATTGAATTTCTAGAAATCTATATGAAAAATGAAAAAGATCGAGAAGATACGGATCGAATTGAGAGATATTTGAAAGACCGATAAAGGCAGATTCCAAAATTTTTCGGAGTTTTCTCCACTATTAGCCACCCATTTTGCAAGTATGTTCTATGCATCTCGGTGTGGGCGGACACATGACTTCTAAAGTACAATAAGGCAAATCTGATGGTGCTAAAAATTTATTTTTTGAATTAGGAATATTCTGTTGTTGATTCTTTTTTGTCTCACAATCAAATGGCTCTTTGTGAAAAACATTTACGGGAGTGGAACAAGCACATGGTGAACAATCCTCTCGTTGTCCAGTGCAATCAAAGTCAAAAATACAAAAATCTGGGGAATCGTATTGTGAAATTATCAACGCTCTCCCCTGAAAGAGAAAAAAACAGATCAAAATCATTAGTGTTATAAAAAGTGCAACGAGTGCGATTTTCCTTTTTTCCATAAAAACAATAAAATTGCTATTTGAGGGAGCGTTCCATATTTCATCGTATCAAGAGGACAGCAAAATTCAAAGCCACACACCAAAAAAGTAGAGACAAGGCATGCCTTGTCTCTACGACGATACACTCGCACTCATTCCCGCCACAAATCCCGTCGTCCAGCAGAGTTGCAAACTGTAGCCGCCTGATGGACGATCGATATTTAAAATATCACCGACGAGATACATATTTGAGAAGAGTCGTGATTTCATTTCCCGAGAATCAACTTCTTCGAGAATTACTCCGCCACTCGTGACGATTGCCTTATCTGTTCCCATAAGTTCTTCCACTGTCAGGGAAAGCTCTTTGATAAATCGAACGAGAACTCGCCGTTCTTCACGGGAAATGCTGTGGACAAATTTTTCGGAATCAATTTCTGCAAGATCGATGAGAACAGACGACAGTGTCGGAGTAACGAAGGACGGAAGAATATTCTTGAGTTTTTTATTTTTATTTTCGTCAAAGAGTTTTTGGAGATCTCTGTCCACTGCGCCGAGATCAAGATGCGGCATGAGATCAAGCGAAAGTGTCACTTCTCCATATTTGAGAACTTCACCAATTTCCTTGCTCATATTTAAGACAAGCGGTCCACTGATTCCAAAATGTGTGAAGAGCAATTTCCCTTTTCCACTTTTTTGCTTTTGCTGATTTTGAAAAACAGTGAGCTTTGCATTAGAAAAACTGAGTCCAGAAAGCTCCGAAATCCATTTTTCTCGAATTTTTACTGGAACGAGCGCGGCATCTGATTCCTCCACGGTATGTCCAATCTCTTCCAGCCAACGAAATCCTTCTCCCGTTGATCCCGTTTCCGGATGAGATTTTCCACCAGTTGCTAAAATATACGAATTCGCTTTGAGAATTTCTCCGGATTGTAATTGAACTCCAGAAATTTTCTTTTTCGATTTCTGAAATCCCATCACTTCCGACTTCGTCAGAATCTTTACATTCCCTTCCCGCATATAGTTTACGAGAACATCAAAAACAGACTTCGCTTTGTCACTCAGGGGAAACACGCGTTTTTCTGCTTCAATTTTTGTTGGCATTTTCCGAGCATGAAAAAACTCAAGTGTTTCTTTCACTCCAAATCGTGAAAATGGAGAAAAAAGAAATTTTTTCTGTTCTTTGAATTTTTCCAAAAAAATCTTTTCATCAAACTCCGCATTCGTGAGATTGCATCGTCCACCGCCAGTAATTAATAACTTTTTCCCAAGCGTTGCATTTTTTTCGAAGAGCAAAACTTTCGCGCCGCATTCTGCCGCTCGTCCTGCCGCCATCATTCCTGCTGGTCCACCGCCGATAACAATAACATCGTACTGCATTCTCATTTTGCAGAAATTATTCCTCAAGTTCAGGAATTTCTTTTTTCAAAATATTGAGTACATCACGGAGAGTTCCGGGAACATCTCGGTCAACAGTTTGTACGAGATAATGACATTCTTTACTTTTTTCGAGTTCAATTTTTGCGCTCTCCATCCTCTTTTCTACTTCTGCATCAGAAAGAGGGGAGCGTTCCCGAATCCGCCTTTCTAAAACTTCAAGTGATGGAGGGAGAAGAAATATGGAAACATATTCGTCGCGGGGAAGAATTTTTTGAACGCTTTCAAACCCCTGAATATCGAGTTCTCGGACAACATTTTTTCCATCCCGAATCGCATCAAATATCGGTTTTTTCAGCGTGCCATACAAATAAGAATTGTGTACTTCCGCCCACTCCAGAAATTCATCATTTTTTATGCGACTCCGAAAATCCTCTTCGGAGAGAAAATAATATGTTTCCCCTTCTTTCTCTCCTGGTCGAGGCGGTCTTGTGGTAGCAGAAACGGGAAATACAAAGGTTTGGGAATAATTTTTTTTGAGGAAATCGACGGTTGTCCCTTTTCCGACGCCAGAAGGACCAATGATGAGAAAAAGACGAGCGCGGGCAATTGACATATTCACAAAAAAGTATTAAAATAATTATATACATAAAAATTATATCATATTTATTTCAATCTCTTCGAACTGGAACAGTGAACTACTTGTTTTTTGAGGGTTTTTCTGATACAATTACGAGATTTCTTAAGAGTTCGCTCAGGTCTTTTACATCACTTCTTCAGCACTTGGCGGTCACATTTTCTCTAAGGACTTCTCGGAAAGCCGGGAACGGGGAATTCCGAAGTACCATATCCTCCCTCATAGATATGCTACTTTGGAGTTCTCCCCTCCCTACTTTTCGATGGTTTGACTCAAACCGCCAAAACACCGAAGAGTAGCCTCCTTTTGTAACTTCGGTTCTCATAAGGAGCATTCTTCATAAACACAAACAAAAGGATTCGTTCCTTTCTCGGAATTCGTTCCGAAGTAAAACAAAAACAAAATAAGACCTTTGGTATTCTGGTCTTTAAAAAACGACTACCGAAGAATAGTAGGGAGCTTTCATTCCGCTGAGTCGACGGAATGAGAACTATCTACTCGAAGATCCTTCTCCGCTTTAGCGGAGCTCCTCTTTCAGAGGAATTTGTCTTCGAGTGGTATGCAAGGGAAATGCCCACCTCTGTTATCCGAAGCATTTTTTCAGGAAACAAGTGCAAATTTGGCATTTCCCTTTCGTGCTGTCCAAAAAAACAATCGAAAGGAAAATATTTTATATCATAAAATTCAATCTGTCAACAAGAAAATTTTCCCCTAGCTTTTAATGGCTTCCTTTACGATCGACTCAAATACTTCTGGATATTCAATCGCCATATTCGAGAGAACCTTTCGATTGAGAATGATCATTTTTTTTGTCATAGCGTGTTGAAAAGTGGAGTAATTCATGCCCATGAGCTGTAACGCGGCCGAGATTCGGGCGATCCAGACTTTTCTGTAATCGCGTTTTTTAGACCGTCTGTGCTCATAGGCATAAAGCCCCGCCTTCATGACGGCATTTTTTGCATATGAAAAAACATTACTTCGCTTCCAACGATATCCCTTGGCGAGTTTGAGAAGTTTTCTGTGTCGTTTTCGCGATGAGACGCTGTGGCTCACTCTCATAAAATATAAGAAAAAGAATAATTAATAGTGTGGAAGAAGCCTTGTTGCTCTTTTCGCTTCTCCCGGACTCAATATGATAGGTTTTTCTGCAAGTTTCTTTTGTCTTTTCGATTTTTGCAGCAGAAGATGGTTGCGGGAAGATTTTTGCATGCGCCATTTTCCTGAACCAGTCTTGACAAGTCTTTTTTTTGCAGCAGATCTATTTTTCTGCTTGCCTACTTTTCCGATTTTTCCCATAGAAAGAAAATAAAATAAAAAATGGATGCGATTAGCCTTTCTTTTGTCCAGTTGGTCTGAACTCAACAATGATATTTCGACCTTGCCTCTTAACGCCTTCCGACTTTGCAATCTCTGAGAGATCTTCCTGCATCTTCTCTATACGCTTCATGCCAATTTCAGGATGGCTCGCCTCTCGTCCGCGAAATTCCAAGATGACTTTTACCGGATGATGTTTCTCGAGGAATTCCTGAGCCCGATCGACACGAACCTGAAAATCGTGATCTGAAATTCGGATTCCAAATCGGATTTCCTTCGTTTCTTGTGCTTTTGTGAGTTGTTTCTGCTTGTTCTCTGCTTTTTTTTGGCGGTAGAGAAAATGCCCAAAGTCCATAATCCGGCACACGGGCGGGACAGCTTTTGGGGAAACTTCAATGAGGTCGAATCCCGACTGAACCGCGAGCTCAAGAGCTTTAGAGGTAGGCATCACCCCAAGCTGATTATTATCTTTATCGATAACACGCACTTCAGGCGCAGTAATTCTTGAGTTCTTACGAAGAAGTTTTTTCTGGGTCACCAAAAAGAGCCAAAAAGCGTAGGTGGAGTGTAGTAAACTTTTTTGTGAGAGTCAAGAAAACAGGAATTCTTATTTTTTCTTTTTTTCGCAGCACCTTTCATTATCTTCACAGCATTTTTCCTCTTCCTCGTAGCAGACATTATCGCTTCGGCAGGAGGAGCAAAATCCTCCCGGTAGACTCAGAGCAAAAGCCACGACAAAAAGATACACAAAAAGTGATGCGTCCGGGTTTCCATTCACGGTAAGCCCAAAAATGAAAACGATAAGGAGGAGTCCAGTTCCGAGAAGTGCCCATCTCCTCAAGAATCCTGTAATAAGAAGCAGAGCGAGGATCGTCTCCAAAAAAGGAAGTACCGTAAGGAAGGTATTTACAAGTGACATCGGAAGAAAAGAAGATTCAAACCCTGAAGCAGTGCTTTTCACAAAATTCGACACTCCCATTTGAAATTTACTAATACCAGCAAGCAGCACGAATACTCCAATTCCAAGGCGCAAGAGGAGTTCAGCACTCTCAGGATTTGGTTTTGTCTGGAAGAATTTTTTCATAAGATTTAAGAATGAAAGAGCGTCTTCCATAATAACAAATTCTCTCCGGTATCATCAAAACTTCTCTCTTTACAAGTTCTTAATTGAGTTTTTAGTAGTATTTTGGTATAATTCAGCGATATATTACACATTTTTCATGGAAATTCATGAAGCTATAGCAGCGATAGATTATGAGGAGCTCCCGGTACATCTTCATGAAGCACATGAAGTTTTTGAGGAAAAATTGGCAGAGCTTCCAGAAGATGCCTATGAGACGAGAGGGGCATATTTCTACTATTTGTTAAGAATTTCGCTCAAAAGCACTGCTCTCTTTGAGACGGAACTTGAAAAGCATTATTTTGAGGAGCTCATTGAGTGTTTTCGTGTACAAGAAGAGAAGTATTTGGAAAAACTCCATGAAAATCGCAGCGACAAATTGGTCATTTCCCAAATGAGCGTTTTCTATCACCTCATGGAGCGATATTTCACCATTCTGAGCGCTATTTATCGGAAAAAGGACTATAAATTTGCGGAGCAAAAAGCATATTTGGAAAAAATGCGCTATCGACAGAGTTCTTTCCGATTCAAAAGAAAGTGGGGAAAATTCTCTACATACAAATTCTGGGAATTTACTTCTCTCTATGGGCTCAGTTTTTTGCGATGGGGAATCTCATGCCTTATTTCCGTCACATTCTACGCACTTCTCTACATTTTTATCGGGAATCTCCACATTCCTTTCAGTAGTGATGCAATCCATTGGTATGACGCTTTTCATTTTTCTATCGCCACATTTACGACGCTTGGACTTGGAGATGTGGTCGCTTCTGATGTTATTTCAAGATTTATTGTCGATATCGAAGTATTTAACGGATACCTCATGCTCGGTGTGTTTATGGCGCTCGTGCAGAAGAGAATCTTTTAGTCAATTACGAATTGATCAATTAAGAATGACTTTGTTGCACAAATCATAATATAGAGACTCAGGAAAGAGCAATTTTCTTTTTCTAAGGTTTTCATACTATTTTGTAACTTTTTGGCATTCCGAGAGCAGTCATACTATTCAAAGCAGAACATATAAGAAAAGAT
>JACRHZ010000036.1 GCA_016220175.1 Candidatus Peregrinibacteria bacterium | reverse complement strand
TGCTTTCCTTTTTGTAATATTTTCTGTATTTGTATTTTTTCCTTTTGAGAAAGATGAACGATATATTTTTTCATGCGTATCAAGAAAAATATCGTCCCAAGTATATCACACGAAATTATTTATTGGAAATAATACTAGTTTAAAATCATAAGGAAAAAATTGCTATTAGAAAAATAGATTGGAAATTTGAATTTTCTCTGTTCCACCGCATTCCAACTCAAAAATTTCTCTTTGCTTAAATTGACACTTTTGTATTGCCGTACTACGATTTCGAAGCTCTTGTTATTTTTCGATACGACTATGACCATTATGAATTTCGGCGGCGTAGAGGAAAACGTTGTCACTCGTGATGAATTTCCACTTTCAAAGGCGCAAAACATTCTCAAAGATGAAGTTGTGGCGATTCTTGGCTACGGCGTGCAAGGTCCAGGACAAGCACTCAATATGCGCGATAATGGCATAAAAGTAATTATCGGACAGCGTGAGAATTCAAAAAGTTGGGACAAAGCTGCTCAAGATGGATTTATTCCGGACGAGACACTGTTTCCGATTGAGAAAGCAGCGGAGAAGGGGACTGTTCTCATGTATCTTCTTTCAGATGCTGGGCAAAAAATGATGTGGCCAACTCTGAAACCGTATCTCACGAAAGGAAAAGCTCTGTATTTTTCTCATGGATTTTCAATTACGTATAAAGAGCAAACCGGAGTTATTCCTCCCAAAGATGTTGATGTTATCCTTGTGGCTCCAAAAGGATCCGGAAGATCTGTTCGCAGAAATTTCTTGAATGGAAGTGGAATCAACAGTTCGTATGCGGTATTTCAAGATGCGACCGGAAAAGCGCTCGATCGATGCTTGACACTTGGAATTGTAATTGGCTCCGGATTCCTTTTTGAAACGACATTTGAAAAAGAAGTGTACAGTGATCTCACGGGCGAGAGGGGAGTGCTTCTTGGCGCGATTGCCGGAATTATGGAGGCGCAATATAACGAACTCCGAAAACACGGACACAGTCCTTCTGAAGCATTTAATGAAACCGTTGAAGAATTGACACAAAGTCTTATTCCGCTCATTGCAGAAAACGGAATGGACTCAATGTATGCGAGCTGCAGCACAACGGCACAGCGAGGCGCGCTCGATTGGAAAAACAAATTCCGCGATGCAGTAATTCCGGTCTTTGATGAGCTCTACGAAAGTGTTGCGAATGGAACTGAAACAAAACGTGTTCTTGAAAAAAATTCTCAGCCGAATTATCGAGAGGAACTCGAGAAGGAACTTGCAGAGATGCGCAATTCGGAGATGTGGCAAGCGGGAGCGACGGTGAGGAAGCTGAGACCGGAGAAGTAGTCAATTACAAGAAAGTACAAAATTAAAAGTATAAAGTACAAAACTGAAAGCAATTTTATTATTTTGTACTTTGTGCTTTGTACTTTGTACTAATTTCATTCGTAATTGACTATTGTTTCATTGCTATTTCTGCCGTAATATTCAAATAAATTTTCTCTGATTGTATGTCTCTCGAGATTCGTTGTAGTGCGCGATATTTAAAAATCGCAGGGCGCCATTTTGACAAAATTACGGAAGAATACGATCTTCCATGTTATTGGATTCGGCTCAAGGTAATAGCAAAAGGACGTGCACATAATGGATGCCTCGGATATATCAATGATCTCTGGCGGAAATCAGGAAGACATGTTCGTGGATTTGATCAACTCGTGATGTCGTGGCTGAGTGATCCACCGATAGACAAAAGTCGTGCAGAGAATATTCTTCAGCAGCACTATCGGGTAAATATTGCATCGGGACAAAACGAGCTGGCGGGACTTATCCACGTCAAACTTCCTTCGAGTGAGCGTAACCCGAATCTTCCCATTCCACCAAATAATATCCCTCCTGAAAAATATCCAGAAATATTGATAAACAAGAGTCAAAATGAACCGGAATATTCTTCAAAAGTTCATAGTCTTTCATACGGTATTTATTATTTTAAGGTATTTGTTACAGATGTCGAAGGAAATAAAGTAAAAAAAATATTTAAAGTCTGGGCATTTCCGAGTTCTAAAAAATGTAAAATCCGAAAAGCGAGATTTTATGAGCGAATGCTTCTCGCATTCAAATCTATTTTGCCTGCTCAATAAATGAGTATTTCTTCTCCTCCTCGAAAAATATTCCGGGATGATATCCTGTTTTATGTGCATACGGGAATTTTTTCTTTTTCAGAAGTCATCTTTCTTTTTTCCCTCCCCATCTTCTTTTTAAAGCAGGGCTTTTCTATCTCATTTGTTTTTTCGTTTTTTGGAGTTACAAGTTTAGGAGGATATTTTTTCACCAGATATATTCTCGAAGCGCTCACAAAAATTGGTATTAAAATCTTTTTGAGTGCAGGGATTTTTTTCTACATCATATTTGGAATTCTTCTTCAATTAGTAGCCATTGGAAATATGTGGTGGATACCGACAGTGGTCGTTCTTCTCCTGCAATATCTCTTTTATTGGCCCGCGTATAATCTCTACTTTGTGGAAATTATTCATGCAAAAACTGTGGGGCTTCAGACAGGAATTCTCAATGCCGTTTCCACCGTTACTCTTATGATCGCGCCGGTTTTTGCCGGAGCTCTTTCTCTTTTTCTTCCTTTCCAAATCATCTTTCTCATTGGATGTTTCATTGTTGCGACATCTGTTCTCCCCCTCTTTTTCATTCGCACAAAATTGAAAATGAAATTTGACATGAAAAAATATGAAGAGATGAAGAGTTCTCACGAAATTTTTCGTGAAACACGATTTGCGTATTTTGGAGATGGTTTTATCACTATGATTTCATATACACTCTGGCCCATACTTTTTTATCTCGTTCTTTCGCGGGAGAGCTTCTTCGAGCTCGGAATCCTGAGCACTATAAGCATGGCAATTTCAGCCGCAATGATGGTTCTTTTTGGACACTATTTTGACAAAGCGCACCGAAAAATCTTGTTACGAAGCTCTCTCTTGGGACAACTTGTCGCTACTTTTGGGCGATATTTTCTTGTTTTCTTTCATCCCACAATTTTTATTTATTTTGTTCAGTCACTCTATAGCTTTTCTGCTTCAGTACTCAGATCAACATTTTTCGCGTATTTTTATTCGTATGGGAAAAAAACGAATACGACATATTTCACACTCCATCGAGAAATTAATTTTTCATTGGGACGATTTATAGCATGTGAACTTTTTGCCGCCGTGAGCTATTTCTTCCCTCAGCCGCTTCAGCTCTGGCCATTATTTCTTCTTGGTCTTCCGATGCTCCTTCTCTATGCGAAAAAACTTAAGGTAGATCATCACCTTGAGGCATAATTATTCAATCCTCCAATCAATTGGTGTTTTCCCGATTTTTTCCAAAATTGCATTTGTCACGGAAAAATGTTTACATCCAAAAAATCCACTGTGTACTGAAAAAGGAGATGGATGTGCTGCTTCGAGAACAAAATGTTTGGAACGATCAATAACTTTTCCTTTTTCCTGCGCGTATTTTCCCCAGAGGAGAAACACAATTCCTTCTTTTTCTGTGGAGAGCTTTCGAATCGCCGCATCCGTAAAATCCTCCCATCCTTTTCCTTGATGTGAAGCAGCCTCTCCTGCACGAACGGTGAGAATCGCATTGAGAAGAAGAACGCCTTGATTTGCCCACGAAGTGAGGTCTCCAGTTTTGGGAATCGGAATTCCAAGATCATCATGAAGTTCTTTAAAAATATTTTGAAGCGATGGTGGCTGAGAAATTCCGGGCGATACCGAAAAACAAAGTCCATTTGCCTGTCTTGCACCATGATACGGATCTTGTCCAAGAATAACGACTTTTACTTTGTCAAAAGGAGTATGCTCAAATGCGGAAAAGATTTGCTCTGGTGGGGGATAGATCTGTATTTTTTTTTCGATTTCATCGAGAAGGAACTGCTTCAGGGCGAGGAATTGAGCGCTCTGAAAATCAGTCGTCAGAACTTTTCCCCAACTTTCTTCAATGCGTGGTGAAACAGCAACTCCTGACATTCTCTTTTTTTGTAAAATTCTTCTGTCATACTAGTATATGCATTGAAGAATTTCTAGTCCGAATGCTTTCTCATTCGAGAAAAAAGATTGTATAATTCAAAACCCTCTCTCCCTAATTTTTATGAATGAACCAGCGAATATTCGCCGTCATCACGTCCAGGAATTTCTTTGGAATTCACTGGAAGGAGGGCATGGGCCTACGGGGAAATTCCTCAATGCTCTTATTTTGGTGCTCATTTTGGTCTCCGTCATTCTTTTGCCCATTGAACTCATTCGAGATTTTCAAAAATACTCCCTTGTTACCGAAACAATCGAAATGATTGTCACCACAGTATTTACTCTCGAATACATCACGAGAATATATGCTGCGCCACGGAAACTTCGATATATCTTTTCGTTTTGGGGGCTTATTGATCTCCTTTCTATTGTCCCATACTATCTCTCGCTTTCTCGAGTGGGTACAGAAGTGTTCCGAATACTTCGAGTTGCTCGAATTGTTCGAATTCTCAAAATAGCCCACATGAAATCTTCTGATGAAACAGAGGAGAGTGTCAAGAAATGGTCACGGCGTCATGTGGATCTTTTGCCGGGCGAAGAGATCGAAAAGGTGGTGATGCAGCATCCTATATTTTTTCTCGCCAATATGACGCTTCCTCTTTCTCTCGGAATTCTCACGCTTCTTGTTCTTCTTTTTGGAAAATTCCACGAAATTGCGATTACGATTTCTGCTGTGCTTTTTCTCGTGACGGTTCTTTCGTTTTGGAAAGTGTGGCTTGATTATCATTATGACGTTCTCTACATCACGAATATGCGGATTATTTTCCAGAATAAATATCTTTTTGGACAGGGAACGCAGAACGTAGAATACCCGTACATTACGAATATTCGTCCGGCGCATACGGGAATTATCTCATTTCTCCTTGGATATGGATCTATAATTATTAACACTGCTTCTGATTTCACAGAGATTTCTCAAAAGCATGCTCGTGATCATCAAAAAGTAGCTCAATATATTGAGAAAAAATGTCAGGAATGTAAGTATATCCCTATTACGCCGGAGACGACAGGGCGATACTTTAAACAAAATATTGCGACGTCTGGAGTTATGAGGTCGCCGCCTCTACCGCCATCTCCCATGGCACAAAATTCTCCTCCACCACCTCCTACAAGCCCAAGTTTGGGCTAATTTTCGGATGAAATGTTTTGTTTCCGTTTCGATTTGAAAAATTGGAGCGCGATGAAATCAGAATGTTCAGTGTTTGTGCGTTTTTTTATGGATTTTCAATTTTCATTTCATAAAAAAATTTTCTCATCTTCGACAGATTCGACAAGTGGGACGTGAAGAGAAGGGATGATGTCTCTCAGTTTATGAAATAATTTCTTCTCCGACATTTTCGCCAGTATTAGTTTCATTGTGAATATTTTCTGGAGTTACTCCTTCTACGAGTTCTGGAAGAGGACATTTCTGTTCTGATTTCATGCAACAAAAAATGAGAGAAAATTTTCACAAAACTTCAGGGACCCGCCTAAAAAGCAGTTTCATGCAAAAAGCGTTATTACCTGTATTTATGTAGCTTGCGAAAGTGGAGCGTTAATGCTGGCTCCAGAAGTTGATTGAAGGGAGTGCTGGTAGGGTTGAGTTGGTCGCTTTAATATATGAATATTTGGTGGTATATACGAAATCGTGCGTTTTCCTCCGTTGTTTTCCTCTTGCTGTGTTGGTGGTTCTTCGCGCATTGGCGCTGCTGCTTCTGAACTGCTTCTTAGTTTTTGGGCTACATCGAGCAATGTTTGAACTAGTTTTGAATCTGCTGTTCCTGGTGTTTGAGGTTCTCCTGACATGCTTACTCCTAACCCTTCTTGTGTCAATTGGGCACCTTCTTCTAAAACCGTGGCTGCTTTTGGGTTTGCTGCTGCAGACTCTTTAAAAAGATCCGACACATGATCATCGTCAAAATATGATCCGCCTTCGAACGTCATAAAAATATAATAATAAAATAAAAAATCGAAATGCACATTCAACGCTTATATTCTTCACATTTCCATGTTTTGTTGTCAACAATCTTTGCTCCACTTTGCTCCACTTCTGCCAACAAGTTTCTATTGGCAGATTCGGTGTATTTTCATCTTTCTGTGATTGACACACAAAATTTCGAGAGGAGAAAAAGAATAATAATGCCCAAAAAACGTAAAGGGGCAATTCAGGGAAAAGTTGCCGCGACAAAAAGAAAAATTCGCTTTCAAAAGTTTTCTATTGACGAGGGTTCACGCCATAATAATGAGAATTTTTTACCTGTTCCCAACCTCCATCCGTTCTCGGAGAGGGATAACCAGGTCCGGTATATGCGCCAAGCGGCGGTAGTGGGTCTGTCCCTGGATGCCTTTCTCCACTCGAGCTATATTCTCGTGGCCAGAATCCCATTTCTCCTTTTTGTAACACATGTGACACATTAGTTCTCATTTTTTGTGCCCCCATTTCTAGCGCTTTTGTGTTTGCAGTCTCTACTGTTGTCCCTGTGCCTGGCAAGAATGCATCTTGAAGACGTTGGCTATCTAGTACTTCTGTTTTTGAAGTTAGTATTTCGCCTTTCATAAAAAAATAAATAAAAGAATAAAAAACGATATGCAATTTGCAATATCGACATCTGTATTTTTCACATTTCCCCACTTCATTGTCAATAATCGCCGTCTCATTTCTGCTAACAGGTGTTTGTTGTCAGATTCGATATTTTTTTATTTTTTGTTCTTATTTCTGACTTTTTCCCTTCTCTTTCTCCACTTCCTCAATTATTGAAACGCCATCAATAACTTCAAAATGTTCCAAAATCGCGAAGTGCCGAATTGCGTCCGTCACGGTTCTCGGATTCATCCATACTCGAAAAATTCCCATATCTCGCATTTCTTTGAGAATATTCAGCGCGTTCTCTTCTTTTTTCTGGCGCGTTCTTTCGTCGTCTTCCGGAAAAAATTCTTCTGCGAGGACAATAACATCTGGAAATGGTCTGAGCTGCGTAAGATTTGGAAAACACGGATCGCCTTGTATGGTCATGTCGAGAGTGTTCACGGGTTCCACGTGATATCCTGCACCTTTCATCGTGTAATACACCTGAAATCCAGGATGGAAGCGATCATTCGAAGCGCCGATGATGGCGAAAATAAATTCTTTTTTGAGGAGATCTTTGAGATCTTTGTAGGGCTGAGACATGGGAGAAAATTATAAATTTTGAATTTTAAATTTTGAAATTTTTAAATAAATCTTAATGTCTAATGTTTAAAAATTGAGATTTAAAAATTAGAATTTATTTAGAAATTTTAAATTTCAAAATTAAAAATTATCCCCCTTCTTCACGAAATCACCGCCCTCATAAATGCTGCAAACAGCGGATGTGGTCGATTCGGTCTGGATTTAAATTCCGGATGGAATTGTGTTCCGAGCATAAATGGATGGTCTTTTATTTCGACAATTTCCACAAGTTCTCCATCTGGAGAAATCCCTGAAACAAGAAACCCATTTTTTTCGAGCACTTCTCTGTACGCATTATTAAATTCATATCGATGTCGGTGTCTTTCTGAAATTTCTCTTTTTTTGTATGCCCGCTCGGCCTTTAATCCTTTTCTGAGAACACACGGCCATGCTCCAAGACGAAGCGTCCCGCCTTTTGCACGTGTTTCGCTTTGTCCGGGAAGAAAATGGATAATATGATTTTTTGCTCGAGTGTTAAATTCTTCTGATGTTGCGTCTTCGATGTGACATACATTTCGCGCAAATTCAATTCCCATAATTTGCGCACCAAGGCAAAGTCCAAGGTAGGGGATTTTGTGCTCTCTTGCATATTTTGCGACAAGAACTTTCCCTTCTGTTCCTCTTTTTCCAAATCCTCCAGGAACAACTATTCCTGCGCACTCTTTGAGGTTTTTCCATTCTTCTGTGTCATTTTTCTCAATGCGCTCAGTATCGATCCACATGATTTTCGGCTTTTTCTTTAAAGAAAATGAAGCTGATTTTATGGCTTCTAAAACGGAAAGATAGGCATCATCGAGATCTGTGTATTTTCCGCAGAGTGCGATTTTTATTTCTTCCTTCGCGTTTTTAATGTTGTCCACCATTTTTCTCCATTCGGTGAGCTTCGGATCTACCGTACGAAGCTTCATTTTTTTTTCAAGAATTTGCGTAATTCCGTGTTTATGAAGACCAAGTGGAACTTCATAAATCGTGTCCACTGTGGGGGCGGGAATCACTGCTTCTCTTTCCACGTTGCAAAATTTTGAAATCTTTTCGAGAAGTTCTGGCGGGATTTCTTTATCCGCTCTACACAAGATAATATCTGGCTGCACACCGCTTCTGCTCATTTCTCGAACAGAAAGCTGTGTTGGTTTTGTTTTGAGTTCTCCTGATGCCGCAAGATATGGAAGTAGCGTGAGATGAACGGAAAGGACATTTGAGAGTCCTTTTTCCATTCTCATCTGGCGGAGCGCTTCCAAAAATGGTTCCCCTTCTATGTCTCCAACAGTTCCTCCGATTTCAATAATAAGAATTTCCGCTTTTGATTCTTCCGCAGCTTGTTCAATTTTTGCAATAATAGCATTCGTGATGTGCGGTACCACTTGAATCGTTCCGCCAAGAAAATCTCCTTTTCGCTCTTTTTCGAGAACTTCCGAATATACTTTTCCCGTAGTAACCGTAGAATATTTGGAAAGATTTTCATCGATAAATCTTTCGTAATGCCCAAGATCAAGATCGGTTTCTGCTCCATCATCTGTGACAAACACTTCTCCATGTTGAAATGGCGACATTGTTCCCGGATCAACATTGAGATACGGATCAAGTTTTTGAATAGAGACCTTGAAACCAGCATTTTTGAGAAGCATTCCGATGGAGGCAGAAGCGATTCCCTTTCCCAGAGAAGAGCAGACACCGCCAGTTATAAAGACAAATTTCGATGATGCTGGAGACATTTGATTTTTGAGAATTTTGAAATCTAGCGAGGAAATTTTAAAGGTAAAATGTAAAAGGTAAAATGTAAAAATAAATTCTAAATCCAAATGTTTAAACATTACAAATTAGAAATTAAGATTTGTTTTAAAATTTTACATTTTGCATTTTACATTTGCCTCAATATTCCTTCTCGATAACGACAATTTTTCAATTTTTGTCATAGCAACAATAGACAGAGTATACTGAAATTTCTTTTCTCTGGGCAAGGAGTTTTAAAAAAAGAGGGACAACCACATGATTGTCCCTCTTTCATCAATGTAATTTCTTTTTGAATATTAATACTCGAGCGTATTTCCTATAAGTCTACTTCCTTCCGTATTCCCAAGCCATTTTATGGTGTTATATCCATCGTTATACCAAAATCCTCCTGCTACAACATTCCCGTCAACTGATCGCCCATAGGCAATGGAAAAAGTGAGCATGTCAGCTTCTCCTGCATCTTCATGAAGAAGGCTTGCCGTGTCAGTTTGAACAGCAAGAACTGTTGTTGTACCGCTTGCAAAATTTAAAAGTGGATTTAAGTTTGTAGGAATAAAAGTCACAGAGGCTTCTGTTGTAGCAGATGCTCCATTCGTTTTTGTACTGATATATCCATCCGCTGAAAAATTCGTTCCACTCAGTGCAAGGAGTGCAGAAACTGGACTTCCAGGATTAGATATATTATGGGCATAGGTATCGAGATCTCCATCAGAAGCAATGTCTACTACGATTTTTTCATTATAGAGTCGCATTACATCAAAATAGAGCGTGTCTGCTGTAGAAAATTCTGTCATATCATCAAGCTCGAGGTGAACATATCGATCATTTCCCGGAAGATCGAGATCGCAGAAATACCATTCTCCGCTCACGAGATTACTCTGATCAGCTCCACAAATGAGTTGAGAAAGAGAAGTCCCATTGGTTGGTTGTCCTGTTGAACTTGATGCGGTTTCGAGTTTCAGATCAGTAAATGTCGGCTGAAGAGTTCCCGCAGCATCTGACCACATCATCCAAAAAGCAATTCGTTTATACTGACTTGTGCTTTGCTGTGTTGGCTCAAAAGAAATCGTGTCTCCTGAGGTGAAATTCATAAGAGGCTCGGTCATAGAAAGTCCATCAAGTCGCTTTCCTGTTTCTACGCTGGATCCGAGTGGAAGGTTATTATTCCCATTTCCATCATAGCCATCAGAAGCAATGAGTTCGGTTCCAGGAGTAATGTGAATATCTCCGCTATTTGCAGCTCTTACATCAAAGATAAATGTGGTATCTCCTGATAATGGAGTTCGAGGTCCTCTTGGAGAATTTGGATCGAGTGCAAGAGTTGGAGTTGAGGCACCAATTTGCATTTGATTTGTAGTGATCAAATACCCGTCTCCCGGAAGTGCGTAAAGAATATTATCTCCAGCGTTATTTGCGTAAACTCCATCACCGGCATCATCAAGAAGTGTTGTTGTTACTGTATCACCTTCATTCACCCAGCTTTCTACCACATAGATATCTTCTGCATCACAGGTTCCAGAACTGTTATCATCGACGCAAATAAGCGTTCCAATTGGAAGTAAAACTCCCGGTTGAACGTTAAAAGAAGTAGTTTCTCCAAGAGTATTGCTTCCCGTAGTATCGGTTCCTTGAACAGAAACTCCGCTGTTCATCCATCGCATTTCTCCAAAATCGAAGTCAGCAGAACTCAGGAAATCTGCATCCATTCGGTAGGCTCGGAATATTTCTCCTGAAGTGGTTCCCATTGCTTCAAATTGGTTGAAGGCGAGATCAAGTCTCAAAAACTCTCCTGGTGTTGCTCCGAGTAAAACAGTATTCACATTCACAAATACGCTGAGATCTGCAGTTCCATCTTTTGGAACAGCGATATTAAGTCCTGAAAAAAGTGCATTCCCCTGAGAAACATATGATGTTTTTTCTTCTGTTTGCCCTTGAGAGTTGAGATATGAAATGGTTACTGATTTCACATTGTTATCATATTCTGCGAGGTCGGCATCAGTTACTCCAGATTGAAAATTATTCACTGCGAGTTTCCTCACGACAAACCCTTCTCCTGCGGCAGAAAATTTATATTTGGAAACAAGTTTTTTGACATCTCCCGGAAACAAAATGCCTTCTTGAGGAGTAGATGGCGAAACAGAAAGCGTCAGAGCGCCTCCTGAAGCCGAAGATGACGCAACAACGGTTATTACCGTGGAATAATTTGTATTCGCCGTTCCTGTCTGAGAAAGAGTATTTCCGTCGCTATTTTGTGCTGTAATTGACAGTAGTGGAATAGTGAAGGCTACTTTTTCTGGTGTGTTGTTCAGGTACGCATTCACAGAAATATCTCCACAAATCTTAAATGCTCGATGTGTTCCTTTTGAAATAAGTATATTTACATTATCAAACACGACTGTTCCGAATGATGGTACAGATTCTGTTGTTATTACTTGTTTGCTGCTGGAGTCAATAAGCTTCACTGCCTGTACAATATCCTTCAAATTCACATTATTGTCAGTTCCTTGTTGAAACCCTCCATCTCCATTCTCATCAATATATCCATTTGTTGAGATATCAGTTACACGAGTTTCTGTTGTCGCTCCTGCGAAAAGATTAAATTCTAAAAAGCACACATCTTTTTGTCCAACTGCTGCGGTAGAAGACATGGTTTCTGTATTCAGATTCACATTTACTGGCTCTTTTCCTGTTGTCGGACCTTGAGGAGTTACGGTAAGTGTTGCGCTTGTTTTTGCAGAAAGACCATGATCATCAGTAACAGTAACTGTCGGTGTATACGTTCCAGCGCGAGAATATGTATGACTAAACGTTGCCGTTTGATTTACGAGATATGGCTGAATCTGGATAGGTTCATCACCCCATACCACAGTATATGTTAATGGTCCATTTTCTGGATCACTTGC
>JACRHZ010000035.1 GCA_016220175.1 Candidatus Peregrinibacteria bacterium | reverse complement strand
ATTCGCGATGACAGTATTGATGGAAAAGTAGCGAAAGTTTATCGCGCACTCCATCTGGGAAAAGAAGGGACTCCAACTATGGGAGGTGTCCTCATTTGGGGAACAACTCTCGGAGTGATTCTTTTTTCAAGATTTCTGTCTTTCACAGGAGTGATTGAGAAATCCATTCTCCAAAGAGGAGAAGTATATCTCCCTATTTTTACTCTGCTTACCATGGGAATTCTCGGAGGGGTTGATGATTTTTTGAATGTTCGTGGCATTGGAAAAAAAAGAGGGCTTGAAGCGCTTCCTAAATTTCTTTTCACTCTTCTTTTTGCCACCATGGGAGCCCTTTGGTTCGCATTTAAGCTCGAGTATTCTTCGATTCACGTTCCGGGCGTTGGAGATTTTGAAATTGGTTTTTGGTATATTCCTCTTTTTATTTTGGTGATTGTTTCCACTGCAAATGCCGTGAATATTACCGATGGACTTGATGGACTTGCAGGGGGACTTCTTATCATCGCTTATGCCACTTTTGTGGCGATTGCATATGCGCAAGGATTCACATTTCTTGCAATATTTTGCGGAGTTGTCATTGGCGCGATTGCAGCATTTTTGTGGCACAATATTCCTCCGGCAAAATATTTTATGGGTGATACCGGGTCACTTGCTCTTGGCGCAACGCTCGGCGTTATTGCAATGATGATTGATTCCGCACTGCTTTTGCCGCTGGTAGGTATTATTTTTGTTATCGAAACACTTTCGGTCATTTTTCAACTTCTTTCGAAAAAATTCCGCAATGGGAAAAAGCTTTTTCATGTTGCCCCACTTCATCATCATTTTGAACATATAGGGTGGACAGAATCACAAATTGTCATGAGATTTTGGATTATTGGAACCATGTTTGCCGTAATTGCTCTTATTATTGGACTCATTGGTATTGGGACAAAAGATCAGCTTAAAGCGAAAAATATGGAATCCGAGCTTCAGAGGGAAATCCCCCAAGAGAATTTTTAATGTTTCATTCCTGAAAATTTTTCATGCAGATCATCGCAAAAAATAAAAAGGCTTTTTTTGATTATGAAATTTTGAAGCGCTTTGAAGCGGGGCTTCATCTCTTCGGATCTGAAATAAAAAGTATTCGTGAAAAAAATGTGAACTTGAGTGGAAGCTATGTGAGCATGAGAAATAATGAAGTCTACTGGAAAAATGGCTTTATTAAACATTGGAGATTTGCTTCGGGGGAGCTTCCCGGAGAGCTTCGTGATCGAAAGCTTCTTCTCAAAAAAAAAGAAATTCGTGAAATTGAAAAGGCATTGAATGAGGATGGCGGAACAGTTATTCCCCTTGTGCTATTTATAAAAAATGGTTTCGCGAAAATGGACATTGCCCTTGCGAGGGGAAAGAAAAAATATGATAAGCGAGAGACCATTAAAAAACGCGACATGGAACGAGAAATAGAGCAGAAAATAAAAGCACGGTAGAAATTACGAATTACGAATTACGAATGACGAATGACGAATGTCCTTTCTTCTCTAAGAATTTTAATGCTTCACTGGTTCACTTATTCACTTACTTACTTACCTACTGACTTACTGACAATTCCTTCGTTTTTCTTTATAATCTTTTTGATTTTTTTTGAAATTATGGACAAAGCCTACGAACCCAAAAAGCACGAAGAGACGATCCATAAGAAATGGAATGATGCCGGCGTGTTTATTGCGCCACTTCTTAAAGCTTCACGAACGGGGAAACCTTTTGTAATCCCTCTTCCTCCTCCAAATGTTACAGGAACGCTCCATCTGGGGCATGCCGAAATGCTCGTAGTGGAAGACATCATATGTCGATATCATCGCATGAAAGGAGATGCAGTTTTATGGCTTCCTGGAACGGATCACGCGGCAATTGCTACTGAGACAGTAGTGCTCAAAAATCTCGGAATTCAGAATCGTGATAAAGAGATTTCGCGAAAAGATTTTCTGAAGGAATGCTGGAAATGGAGCAACGCCTCTCATGACATCATTACGAATCAAGTCCAAAAAATGGGAGCTTCTTGCGACTTTAGCAGAGAACGTTTCACTATGGATCTTGGTCTTTCAAACGCAGTGAATACGATTTTTACCGATCTCTTTAAGGCAGGTCTCATCTATCAAGGACATCGGATGATTAACTGGTCAGTAGGAGCACAGAGTGTGCTTTCTGACGATGAACTGGTGTGGGAAGAGCGAGAGGAAACTTTCTATCATATTCGATGTGGTGAATTCGTCATTGGGACCGTTCGTCCGGAAACAAAATGTGCGGATTCTCCAGTAGTGGTAAATCCAAAGGACAAGCGGTATAAAAAACTTATTGGGAAAGAATTTGAATATGAGACATATGCGGGAAAACGAAAATTTTATGTTCTTGCCGACAATCACATCGATCCGAAATTTGGAACAGGAGCCATGACCATTTCTCCTGCCCATGATTCGAATGATTTTGAAATAGCAAAACGGCATCATCTTCTGTATCTGCAAAAAATTGGTTTCGATGGGAGAATGACAAAAATCGCAGGACCATGTGCTCAGATGACGGTGGCGGAAGCCAGGAAAAAGTCAGTAGAAATCATGAGAAAAAAAGGGCTCATTGTAAAAGAAGAAAAATATATGCATCGCGTTCCACTGTGTTACCGTACAGGAACCGTTGTAGAGCCGATGATTTCAAAACAGTGGTTTGTCGATGTTCAAAAAGAATTTCTCCATCCGGCGTTCAAAAAGAAAACAACGCTGAAAAAACTTACTGCTGACGCTGTCCGGAAAGGGTATGTGACACTAATCCCAAAACGTTTTGAGAAAATTTATTTTCATTGGATCGATAATTTGAGGGATTGGTGTATTTCCCGCCAAATTTGGTGGGGGCATCAAATCCCTGCTTGGTATGATCCGAATGGGAAAATACATCTTGCTGAGAAGCAAAAACTTCTTTTTGTGAGGCATGGAGAGTCCGAATATAATGCAAAAAACCTTCTCGCTGCTGAGCACGATGCACCTCTTACCGAAAAAGGAAAAAAAGAAGCAGAAATTTTTGCGAAAAAATTCAAAATTTCTCGAAATATCAAAAAAATTATTGCATCTCCACTGCTTCGTTCGAAAAGCACAGCAGAAATTCTTGGGAAAACGCTCAATATTCCTGTTGAGGTATGGGAAGAACTCCGTGAAGTACGTGCCGGAAACCTTTCTGGAACAGTAAGAGAGGCCGGAGTTTCCCTCCTAGAACGGATGGAGCAAAGTGGCGAAGGGGAGAGCCTCAAAGAACTCGAATCCAGAGCAAAAAAATTCTGGGAAAAAGTGGAAAATCTGACGCCAAATGATGGAGAAATTCTCTTTATTGGACATGGAGTATTTACTGCTCTGATTTTTGCCGTTCGTGACGGCGTTCTCCCTGAGTATTTTTCGGAATACATTCAAAGAAGGGCACCAAGAATCGGCAATCTTGATATCTGGGAAACAACACTTCTTATTTCCCCCAAAGAGAAAAATCTCATGCGTGATCAGGATACCCTCGACACCTGGTTTTCTGCTGCACTTTGGCCATTTTCTACTGTTGGATGGCCAGATGAAACACATCCAGATTTTCAAGAGTTTTTCCCCGCTTCAATTCTGGAAACAGGTCACGATATTCTCTTTTTCTGGGTGGCTCGTATGATTATGTTTTCACTTTTCGCGACCGGAAAAGCACCATTCCACACCGTTTATCTCCATGGACTCGTATGTGATGAAAAGGGACAAAAAATGTCAAAGTCGAAAGGAAATGGAATTGATCCACTTCTCATGATTGAGAAATTTGGAACAGATGCGCTCCGCATGTCGATGATTGTCGGAACGACCGCAGGAAATCCGATTAATCTCGGAGAAAAAAAAGTAGAAGCGTATCGCAATTTTGCAAATAAACTTTGGAATGTGGCGAGATTTATTCTCATGAAAGAAGAGGAAGGAAAAGGAAAGCAAAAAAAAGGAAATGCACCGAAGCCAAAAACTCTTCTCGAAAAATGGATTCTCTCACGTGTACATCGCCTTATTTCTGAAGTTACTGATGGGCTAAATCGTCATCGATATGGTGAAGTGGGAAATGCGCTCTATCAATTTTCATGGACAGAGCTTGCCGACTGGGCGCTCGAGTCTGCAAAGGTCGGCGTTTCGGAAAACACACTCTTCGTTCTTCGTGAAGTTCTCAGCATTCTCGTAAAACTCCTCCACCCTTATACGCCATTCGTCACCGAAAAAATTTGGGAAGAAATGGGGAACACTGACCTTCTTGTCATTTCAGAATGGCCGAAAGCTCAGCGAAAATATATCAATCTTCAGGCCGAAAAGAATTTTCTTGTTCTCCAAAATATTGTTACCAAAATTCGTTCGCTCAGAAATGAAAAAGGAATTGATCCCGCTCAAAAAATATCCGTACACTTTTCTGGGAAAAATAAGAAAATCCTTGAGGAAAATGAGCATCTTCTCAAGTTTCTCGCTCGTATTCAGAATGTTTCCTATGCAAAACCAACTTCTCGAAAAGGAATTTCTGGGTTTATGGCTGGAACCAAAATATTCATTTCTTTTGAAGGAGCCATAAGCCATGAACATGAAGAAAATCGTCTCAGAAAAGAGATACAAGAAGTTGAGGCAAAACTCGCAATTCTTACTCTGCGTCTTGGAAATAAAAAATACGTCGAAAATGCACCAAAACACTTGGTTGAAGAGACGAGAACAGAATACGAACAGTGCACAGCGAAGATTGAAGTACTCAGGGCGGAAATAAAGCGATAGCCCTAGGAAACACTGGCATTTTCGCTAGCCAAAAAACAGGAGAGCTCCCGCAACCGCAAAGCACCATACGGAAAACCATTTCCAATATTTTTGAATGTATCGCATCATTCCCCAGATTGCGAAAAATGCTGAGAAAAACGCGAAAATTCCTCCCCAAAGAAATTCATTAATATTCAGAGATATCGCACTATATATTTTTGGAAATTCAAAAATAAAGGCTCCAAAAATAACAGGAATAGAAAGAAGAAAGGAAATCTCTACTGATTTTTTTCGCTCTCCACCAGCAAGCAGAAGAAATGCGATGGTAATTCCTGATCGAGAAATTCCAGCGAATGCGGCAATTCCCTGAAAAATTCCCACGAGGAAAGCCATTTTCCATGAAAATTCGCGAATGCTTTTTGGAGAAAAAAATTCAGCGAGGAGAATACAAATTCCCGTAATAATAAGTTCTAGTGCGATAATTTTTGGAGGTTCACCATTCCGAATATATGGTTCTATCGTGAGTGCTATGGGAACAGTAACAAGGGTTGCGAGCGCGAGCTTCCCGACAAAAATTCGTTCAGAAGTTCCTCTCGCTTGAAAAAAACCATGACTGAGTTCCCAGAGTTTTTTCCGAAAAAAAATAAGAACTGCGAAAAGCGTTGCGATATGGAGAAAGACATCAAACGGAAGATCAACAGATTTTTTAAAAATCACTTCTTCAAAAAGAAAAAGATGTCCTGAAGAAGACACCGGAAGAAATTCAGTAAGCCCTTGAACAATGCCAAGAATTATTTTTTCAAAAACATTCATGCAGAAAGAAAAAGATCGATGCCATATACCACCATGCCAAATCGAAGCGTTCTTCCAAATATCGCCATTGCCACAAATGGGAGAAATTTCATTTCAAAAATTCCAGAAAGCCATGCGGCGGCTTTAAACGGAATCGGTGTGAAAGCACAGAGAAAAACTGCCCAGATTCCCCATTTCTCAAAAAACTTCTCACCACTCTCCATCCATTTTTTCCCATGTTTTCGAAATACAAACAAAAAAGCAGGATGCCCATATTTTTTCCCGAGAAAATACCCAAAAGAAGCTCCTAAAATGGAAGAAAGAGTACTGACCAAGATGAGTGTGAGAGGCGATCCTGTGTGAACGAGAGAAAGAGCAAGGAGAACAGGTTCTACTGGGATTGGCTGAATGACACTCTCGGTGAAAGAAAACACAAACAGAAACCACAGCCCGTGCTCAATCGCCTGATTTTTTGCCCATTCAATGAGAAAAGTAAACATTTTCGCACCAGAAAAAAGCGCCCATAGTGTCGCATGATTTTGAGTTTGGCGGAAGAAATTTCAAAGAGAAAAAGACAAATGTCGTGAACCCAGAAGAGGAGCTTTCGACTCATTTTTTCCAATGTAGGAGAAGCAATCAAAAGCCTTTCACGCAGAAAGTCCTCACGGTTTTCTGAGTGTAAAAAAGAGCATACTGCCAATAATTCCGCCAGTTACAATTATTCCTGCCCACGGAAGCCATGGGAGGCGTTCCGTTATGCGACTCTCAGCAGTATCACAGATGTCACCAATACCATCTGCATCGGTATCATTTTGATCTCTATTGGGATAATCCTGACAGTTGTCCTCGGCATTGATAAGACCATCTCGATCATAATCATCACAAACATCACCTCTTCCGTTAGAATCTTCATCTTTCTGATCGTTGTTCGAAATATCTACGCAATTATCCATTTCGTTAGGAATGTCATCCAGGTCGCTATCAGCTTTTTTATAGAGGGGATTTGGGATTATAGAAGGTGAGGAAATTTTGAGAACTCCCGAATCATCAGCCAAATTCCCTGATTCTCTCGTGACAATATGTGTCGGGACATCGGCATCAAAATACACTTCATAGGTCATTTTTGGTCTCGTAAGAAAACGAAGACCTTTGAGGGTCTCTTCATTCGAAGAATCGGAAAGATCAAATTCGGTGATTCGAAGTGGTTGAATATACTGAAATATTATTCTCCATGATCTGCTTGCTGTTTTTGGGAAATACACGCTTCTTTCTCTTAAATATGATTTTGCATATACAACTTCTGGAGTTCCCTTTTCTAATGAGAGGATTTCTATCGTGAAAGGAAGTGCAACGTATGCATCAAGCTCTATTGTCAGGAGAGAAGCTTCGATTGGAATTGGCGATGTAACAATGATTTCTGCAGTCCCCTTTTCTCCGCTTTCGGGAAGTATATATTCGGCATAGGTGTCGATATTATTATCTCTCAAATATTCAGCACTTCCTCTCTGCTGATTGGATGTTATCGTGCTTTGAGAAAATGGATTTTTTTCGGCTCTTTTGAGATACCATGGTTCAAAACTTCCGGTTTCCTTTTCTAAAACCGCGATATCATTTCCTAGAAACGAACCATGAGGCAGAGGAATTTCAATGACCTGAGGAACTCCACTTTCTCGAGGAACAATTTCCATAAATGAGCGAAAAGAAGAGAGGAGAGAATATTTCTCTTTCAGAGCTTCTCCAGATGTACTTTGGGGAAGAATAATCCCAAAAAATGTCAAAAAAAACACAGTAACAAAAATATTTTTTTTCATATGGATGAAGGATGAGAAGACTTTCTCTCGAGAAGAGCCGTGCTCATGAGCAGGATTCCGATGAGAAAAAAAGTAATAATTCTACCAGCAAGGCTCATTTCCCAGATTTCTACAAAGAGAAGATGGAGGACAACAAATCCAACGAGTGCACCTCCACCATATCGGATGAATTTGCTGAGCATATTTCTCCCCGCGAGATAGAGTCCGATTCCAAGGAGTGTATAAATGGTGAGAACTGTCGCTTGAGCAATGGTCTCATTTTCCATCCCTGCATGAACACTGAGCCAAATAAATATCAAGCCATAGAGACCACTAATGCCCAAAAGAAGATTCAAAAACCATTTTGGAAATGTATATTTTTGAGAAGAAAAAAATACAAATAATCCGCTGAAAACGATGATTATCGTAAGCAATACGGCAGAATCTCCATGAAACACTCCCGTTCGCCACTGAAAAGAAGTAATGTGTTCTCCTGAAAAATACAAGGAGAGTGCCAGGAGAAGAGCGCTCTTTTGTGCATCATCATTGTTTTTCATAATGAGAAAAACAATTATCGGGATGATTCCGGCTTCCAAAGTATAGGCGATGAGGAGTGCTGGACCAGAAAGTTCAAATGCAGTCGCAGCAGCAATCATCATGAAAGCAGCTGTACCATAAGTATAAATAGATGTTTTTAGTTGAGCAGATCGCAGGAGAATGTACGCACCCATCATAAAAATAAGAGCAACGACCGATGTAATAAGACTTTTCCACTCATCAGAGAAGGCCGTTTGAATCCATGCAAGGACATAGAGGGCATTCCATCCAATGGAGAAGATATCAGCAGAAAGCGTTTTTTTGGAACGAAAAATGCTAATAAGACTCGCTACGTAAAAAATCCCCCCAAAGAGCAATGTAAATATTTGTGCGGAGAAAACGTCGCCTTTAGAAAGAGAGCCTCCGGAAAAGAAAAGCCCTTCCAAAAAATAAGGAACGCTGTATACACTCATAATTATGAGTGACAGAAAGGTGAGAATTCGCCACTCTGTGAGGAGTGTGACAAGAAAAGTTCCTGCAATAATGAGAAAAAGATACGTATAAATCCCCAGAATTCCCTCAGGAGAAGCATTTGTCAGAAGTGGGGCGATAGCGCCAAGGACAAGACCTAAAATAGCGAGCGAAAGACTTTTGTGTTTTACGCTTAAAGTTGCAAGGAAAATAACAGGAAGTGCCATGACCAAAAGAGCAATAGATGGCGTGAAAAAGTCATAAAGTTCACGCGCAGCAAACATTGAGAGATGAATTGTTGTTGCCCCCAGAGAGAGCAATATGACGCCTTGTGAATGAAATTTCCGAATACGCAATTCTCCGAGAAGGAGTATTATCGCCCCCGACAAAATTCCAAAAGTAATTCTTCCCATTGGACCAATCCAATTATTCAGAAATGCGTAACTCGTTAACCATGCAAAGCCAAGGAGAATGAGAAGGGCTCCGAGCTTCATGATCCAATCGGTTACAAGCCACTCTACAAAACGCGATGAAGTTTTTTCTGGTAGATGGTCATGTTCAATACCGTTTTTATTGAAAGAAACTTCAGGAAGATGAGTCACTTCTTTATGGTCTTCATTCTTCTTCTCGCTTTCTCTCAAACTCTCTTGAAATGATTTCTCCAACTTCGAAATTCTCTTCTCAAAATACACCCCCATGAGGAGAAGAACGATAAAGAAAATGGTTTCCATTGAGATTAAAAAAAGTCTTACGGAAAGAATATCGAAAAAAAAATTAAAAATCTATTTCTTTCTTATCTTTCAAAGAGTGACTCTCCTCAAAATATTCTTTAAAATAAGAGTTGATCGGTCAGGAATTCCCCTAAATTTTTATTAAGAACACAGATGAAATTCATTCCCTTCATTCCAGAAAAATTCCCAGAAATTATCGAAAAGCTGAATGCCGGAGAAGTTTTCGTTTTTCCAAGCGATACCAGTTTTGGCTTCTCTGCTGATCCATTTTCTTTAGAAGCAATTCGGCACATTCAAAGAATAAAAAAAAGAGATGAAAAGAAACCATTCCTTCTTCTTGTTGCCGACATGGAAATGGCAGAAAAATATGGAGAATTTTCAGAGGAAATGAGAAAATTTGCAATAGAACGATGGGAAAAAACAGAAATTCCAACTACCATTCTCGTTCACAAAAAACCTGTACTTCATGAATTTTTCCGTGAATTTCCCGAGATAGGGATTCGGGTTCCGTGTGATTTTCGTATTCGTGAATTCCTTTCTCTCTGGGGAAAGCCATTAATTTCTACGAGTGCAAATATCTCAGGAGAAGCACCGCTCTTCTCAGAAAAAGAAATTCAAAACAAGTTTCATGATCATAAAATTTTCTTTACAAGCTTTGGTAATTTATCTCCAAAACCCCAGTCGGAAATCTGGAAATCTGAGAACACAAAATTAGTTCGTGTTCGATAATATTGTACAATAATTTTTTGTTTTGAAAACCCGTTTTTTCCAAATCAAAAAATGGCTTCTTTTGAGCTTTGCTCGAATTTGATGTATACAAAATGTGCGCGGCTTTTTTATCAATAATTATAAAATTGTTGACGCGCATAGAGTAAGTTTGGCACAATGCAAAACGATATTTTTGGATGGGATAGATCACAAAAATTATCCACAAATTATCCACAAAATACTCACATTTTTCAGTTCTTTTACAGCATCTCTCAATTGAACATGCATATTCCTGTCTTACTTCAGGAGGTTATAGAATATTTACGTCCTGAGGAGAATCAAACATTTGTTGATGCAACGCTCGGCCTAGGAGGTCATGCAAAGGAAATACTTGTGAGAACTGCTCCGCATGGAAAACTCATCGGATTCGAACAGGATCCCAGGAATCTTTCCATCGCAAAGAATGTCCTCAAGGATTTTAAAGATCGTGTGGATTTTGTTCCCAAGAATTTTATCCATTTCGCTGAAGTTCTTCGGGAACTCAAAATACCACGCATCAACGGAGTTTTATTTGATCTCGGCATTTCCTCACTTCATCTCGATGAGGCAGAAAGGGGATTTTCTCTCCGTTTAAACGGACCGCTCGATATGAGAATGGATCCGGAGCATACCAAGGAAACCGCAGCATTGATCCTCAATACTTTTTCAGAAGAAGCACTCGCTCATATTTTTTGGAAATATGGCGAAGTCAAACGTTCAGGGTTCTATGGCAGAAAAATCACAGAACAAAGGAGTGTTCGCCCTTTTTCTACCACTGGAGAACTTGCGGATTTTATTTCAGCACATGCATCTCCTCATGACCCAAAAGGCGAGAAACACACAGTGGCACTCATTTTTCAGGCCCTCAGAATTGCCGTGAATCATGAGCTTGAATATTTAGAAAAAGTGCTTCCCGAAACTCTTCCTTTTTTAGAACCGTCTGGGAGGATTGCCGTCATTTCATTCCATTCGCTTGAAGATCGCATTGTGAAGACATTTTTTAATTCACAAAGTGAAAAGGAGAAAAACCAGAAATACCCATCAAAAGTCAACGAAAAAATGTCAAAAGCACCATTGAAGTTGATTACGAGAAAATGTATACTCCCCTCCAGGCAAGAATCAGAAAAAAATCCAAGAGCACGTTCAGCCCGATTGAGAGTCGCTGAGAAAGTTCTATAAACTTTTCCTCCCACGAAACATTATGAGCACATCAGCTCTTTTGCTACATCCCCAGAGAATGCTGAGAAGAAGACCGCTTTCAGAACGCGTCGAGGTTGGCATCACGACGGTCCTTGTTGTTATTGGGCTCGTACTTGCAGGCATTTCTCTCTTGTATCTTTTTTATGCAAACGAAAAGGCAACGCAGGATTATCATCTCCGTATTCTTCAGGAAAAACATGCAGAACTCGTACGAGCAAATGAGGTAGTTGCTATGCTTCTTTCACAGAGGGAAGCGCTCGTAGCCCTTGAAGGAAATCCAAAAATTCAGAAAATGAGAGATGTCAAAAATAAAGAGCTTCTCTTTATCAGGGATGACATTGTCGTTGCGAGAACGAATAAATAATACCGATTTGCTTTAGAAATATTGCGAATATTTTTTTCAATTGGAAAGCAGTAAGTTGTAAGCAATCAGCAGTAAGCCTAATTTTTAGAATACCTATTGCTTACTGCCTATTGCTTTTTTGTTTGTTCTTTTCCTGGCACATGATATTCTTAAAAAAGATAAAATTTGTCCGCTTACAAAAATATGCTTTTCATAGAAAATCTTCAGGCGAAATACGAAGAAATTCCTATTCTTAAAGGTGTAAATCTTACAGTTCACCCCGGAGAGTTTCATGTTATTTACGGACCAAATGGAAGTGGAAAATCCACACTCGGGAAAGTGCTTTTACGGCATTCAAATTATCATGTTACAAAAGGGAAAATTTTGTTCGAAAAAAGAAATCTTATGGATCTCTCTACTTCAGAAGTTGCACGGGCAGGAATCTTTCTTTCACATCAAACTCCTCCGGCTATTTCCGGAGTTTCTGCTGAGGAAATTCTGCGGGCTGCACAAAAAACGAATTCCATGGAAAAGCCTCAGAACATTATCGCCTTTCGAAAAGCCCTTCGTTCACATTTAGATACGATGAGACTTTCTCCTGATTTTTCGAAGCGTCATATGAACGAAGGAGCATCCGGAGGAGAACGGAAAAAAATGGAAATCGTGTCGCTTTTCATGCTTGGAGCAAAACTCGCTTTCTTGGATGAAATTGATTCAGGACTTGATTTTGACGCGATGAAAAACATTTGCGATGGGATTCGCACTTTTATAAGTAATGGAATAAAAAGCGTCATCCTTGTTACTCATTCAGAAAAGGTTATTACCGAGCTCCATCCTACGAAAATTCATATTTTTTGCGATGGGCGTATTGTGGCATCAGGAGGAGAAGAAATCGCAGCAAAAGCACGATCGAAAGGATTTGCGGTATTTAACGCGTGTAAAAATTGCGTTGAAGAATCTTGGAATATTCCCGCGCCATCTTCAGTCTCTTCATGACTTCACTTCGCGAATCAAAGCCGGCAAAATCACAGAAAGTCGAAATTGATTTTTCAACGCTTACAAGATCAGATCTCGACTCTCATAATTCGACGCCCTACATGAAGGGACTTTCTCGAGGTCTTTCCGAAAAACTTGTGAGAAAGATTTCTGCTGATAAACACGAACCTAGGTGGATGCTTGAGCATCGTTTAATATCCCTCAAATATTTTCTGAAAGCGCCAAATCCCACGTGGGGAGTCGATCTTTCCTCTCTCAACTATGAGAACATCTGTTATTACGCTCCACTCGGGAAGAAAAAACATGCAAAAACTTGGGAGGAGGTAGATCCAGAAATAAAAAAGACATTTGATCGTCTCAAAATTCCTGAGGCCGAGCGCGCAATGCTTGCGGGTGTTGGGGCTCAGTATGAAAGCGAAAACGTATACCACAATCTTCAAGAAGAATGGGCAAAAATGGGCGTAATTTTTGAGGATTTTGATGTTGCTCTGAGGAAGTATCCAGACAAAGTGCAAAAATATTTCATGAAGTGTGTTCCCTCTACCGATCATAAATTTGCCGCTCTCCATGGTGCCGTTTTTTCTGGTGGCACATTTCTCTATGTTCCGAGTGGAGTGAAAGTTTTGAGGCCAATGCAAGCCTATTTTCGAATGAATGCTGAAGGAATGGGACAATTTGAACATACACTCATTATTTTGGAAGATGGTGCGGAAGCGCAGTATATTGAAGGCTGTTCCGCCCCGAAATACGGCTCAAATGCTCTCCATGCAGGTCTTGTAGAAGTATTTGTCGGAAAAAATTCTAAGTTTCGATATTCTTCAGTGGAAAATTGGTCAAAAGATACGTTCAATCTCAACACAAAACGCGCCCTCGTTTCAGAAAATGCTAGGATGGAGTGGATAGGAGGGAATATGGGATCTCAGGCAACAATGCTCTATCCGTGTTCGCTGCTCGTTGGAAAAAATTCTCGTGCGGAACATTTGAGTATTGCAGTTGCTGGAAATGGGCAAAATCAGGACACAGGAGCCAAAGTTATTCTTATTGGGGAAAATACAAAAGCCTCTGTTATTTCAAAAAGTATTTCAAAGGCAGGAGGCATTTCGACGTACCGTGGACTTGTGGATGTAAAAAAAACAGCAAAAAATGCGATGGTAAATATAGAGTGTGATGCCCTTCTCTTTGGGAAATCGACGAGCGATACCGTCCCAACAATTAAAAATGCATCAGAAAACGCAAGCATAACACATGAAGCAAGCGCCGGAAAAATTTCAGAAGAAGTTCTTTTTTATTTGGAATCACGCGGGCTGACGGAAGAGGAAGCAAAGGGAATTATTATGAATGGATTTTTGGAAGAAATTATTAAAACTTTGCCACTCGAATATGCGGTAGAACTCAATCGGCTGATTGAAATGGAAATGGAGGGATCGGTAGGGTAAATTTTAAATTTTAAATTTTGAATTTTGAATTTTAAATTCGAATCACCATCGGGAGAAAAAACGATAAAACTTTTACAAGACGAAGAAAGTGAAATTTTCCTTTCGGACACTCTTTCTGGATCTCGTAATTTTGAGCTCCACATTTTTCTGGATGGTAATAATGCAAAAGTGTATATTCGAGGAATCCTCACGACACAGAAAAGCGATAAAAAAGAATGGAAAATTTTTGTTCATTGCAAAGGAAGCTCACAGACAGCATCTCTTGATCTGAAAGGCGTTGCCGATGGAAATTCTTTTCTTGAACTCAGCGGGAACGGAATTCTTACGAAGAATTCGAAAGAAGGAGCAGTTACCCTTCGAGAGAAAGTGGTGCTTCTTTCTCCAAACGCGACCGTAAAAGCGCTTCCAATTTTACGGGTAGAGACAGAAAATGTGGCTGAAGCAAGCCACTCAGCATCAATTACTCCTTTTGACGAAGAAATGTATTTTTACCTCGAAAGCAGAGGGATAAATCGAGAGGAGGGAAAGAAGTTGCTGCTGGATGGGTTTTTAAAATACTGAGAATAATTTTGAATTCTAAATTTTGAATTTTGAATTTTTCCAGTCATAACTTGATCCGCTAAATCTTAATTTTTACAATGGATATATTAGTTTGAATGTTTTTTTGTTTAGAATTAGAACTAATTCAAAATTTAGAATTCAAAATTCAAAATTATTCTCCATCTTTTCACATGAAATCACGTTTCCCTATATTTTCTCACTTTCCGGACCTCGTCTTTTTAGACTCCGCAGCTTCGGCTCAAAAACCGAAAGTTGTGCTTGATGCCGTTCGAGAAGTCTATGAAAAAAAATATGCAAATATTCATCGCGGACTTTATGCACTTTCCCTTGAGGCGACCAGACTGTTTGATGAAGCGCGAGAAAAAATTTCTAATTTTTTTGGAGTCGAAAAAAATGAAATTGTGTTTACAAAAAACGGAACTGAAGCAGCGAATCTTTTTATTTCATCATTCAGTGAAAAATTCCTGCAGAGTGGCGATGAAGTCATTATCACGGTTGCCGATCATCATGCGAATTTTGTTCCGTGGCTCAGAATTGGAGAACAAAGAAAAGTCATTTTGAAATTTGTAGAGCCAAACTCAAAAGGAGTTTTTTCTCCTGACAATTTTACAAAAGCTGTTTCTCCAAAAACAAAAATTGTCGCCTTTCCCCACGTTTCAAACGTCACAGGACAAATTTTCCCTGTCCAAGAAATTGTGAAAATGGCAAAAAAAAATCGCGCGAAAACTTTTCTCGACATCTGTCAAAGCGCTCCGCATTTTCCGATAAATCTCTCCAAGCTTGGAGTTGACGCAGCATTTTTCACTGGTCATAAAATGGGCGCTCCTAGCGGAACCGGCGGACTTTTTGTCAAGAAAGAACTCCTCGAAGAGATTCCTCCATTTCTTTTGGGGGGAGATATGGTTGACACTGTTTCTCAAAAAGGATTTACAATGCTCCGTTCGCCGCAAAAATTTGAAGCGGGAACACCCGCAATTGCCGAAATCATCGGTCTTGGAATTACCTGTGATTTTTTAAACGGAATCGGACTCCAAAAAATTCGAGATCACGAAAAAGAACTTCTCAAATATGCATTGCAGCTTTTTGAAAAAGAACTTCCCAATTTTCATATTCTCGGAACGAAAGATGTGGAAATGAGATCAGGGCTGATTTCATGTATTCATCCAAAAATTCATCCGCACGATATCGCGCAATTCCTCGACACGAAAAATATTTGTGTGAGAAGTGGACTCCATTGTGCAGAGCCAATTCATCAATTCTTAAATTTGAAAAATGGATCAGTTCGCGCGAGTTTTTGGATGTACAACGAGAAGGAAGATGTCGAGAAACTCGTGGAAGGGCTGAAGGAAGCGGAAAATTTATTTGCGAGAGAGTAGAGACGTTGCATTGCAACGTCTCTACTAATTTATAATTTCCCCTACGCTTTCCCGAGCGTCTTCCCTCCTTTCTGCCATCCAACAGGACACAGTTCTCCTGTTTTTGCGGCACAAAGAGTACGAAGTGTCTCATCGACATTTCGTCCGAGTGGCAAATTATTGATAGTGGAATGTTGAATAATGCCATTTGGGTCGATGATAAACGTTCCTCTGAGGCTCATGCCATCGTCATGTAAAACGCCATACGACAGAGAAATTTCCTTGTTAAAATCAGAAATCAGCGGAAATTCTAAATCTCCTAGATCTCCTTTACACCAAGCCTGGTGGGAATATTCACTGTCGACGGAAACCCCAAGAATTTGTGCGCCCTCCTTCTCAAATTCTTTTGCCATTTTTGAGAATTCCTTAATCTCTGTCGGGCAGACAAAGGTGAAATCAAGCGGATAAAAGAAAAGCACCACCCATTTTTCTTTGCGGAGATATTCGTGGAGAGATACTTCGTGGAATTCTCCTTTAAAATATGTATTTGCGACAAAATCTGGAGCCATCCCAGAGACGTACGCAAGAGAAGGCACTGCTTCATGATCGTCATCCTGACAACAAGAATTCATAGAAAATAATAAAAATTTTTAAATGCAAAGTTCATATTTGCAAACAGGAGTATATTAGTCCTATTTATGAAAGTCAAATTACAAAGTACAAAATTAAAAGTACAAAGTACAAAATATGAAATTCTTTTTTAAGTTTTGTACTTTGTGTTTTGTGCTTTGTGCTTTCTATAATTGATTTTGATCTTTTGCAAAAAACCTGTCACAATCTCCCAGGATTTTTTCCCATCCTATGCTATCTTCCCTCGGAAATATTTGTGTAATAATTGGGGCTCAATGGGGCGATGAAGGAAAGGGGAAACTTGTAGATATTCTCTCAGAAGAATTTGATATTATTGCGAGATCAGCAGGCGGGGCAAATGCGGGACATACTATTTACGTTGAAGGGAGAAAATTCGTGTTCCATCTCATTCCTTCAGGACTTCTCCATAAGGGAAAGGTGGGAATTATTGGAAATGGCTGCGTAGTACATCTTCCAACACTTTTTCAAGAAATAGAAGATCTCAAGTCCTATGGAGTTTCGCCCGACGGAAGGCTTTTTTTGAGTGATCGAGCGCATCTTATTTTTGAATATCACATAAAAATTGACTGTATTCAGGAAGAACGAAAAGGGAAACAATCTGTAGGGACAACAAAACGCGGTATTGGTCCAGCATATACAGATAAAGCGAGTCGAATCGGAATTCGTGCTGGAGATCTCGTGAGTGGATTTGAGGCTTTTTCAGAAAAATTTCGGACAAATATTACTCGTCATGGAGAAATGTATGGTTTTCTTGAGGAGAATCCGCAAGAATTTGAGGAATATATTGCAAAACAACTCGAAGAATACCGCGGATATTCAGAAAAATTGAAAAATATGATTATTGACACGACCGAATATATTCGCGATACTCGTCGAAAGGGGAAAATCATTCTCGTCGAAGGAGCGCAGGGGACTCATCTCGATATTGATTTTGGAACGTATCCATTTGTAACGAGTTCAAATACCACCGTTGCTGGAGCATGCAGTGGAACTGGAATTGCACCATCAAAAGTTGAATCAGTGATCGGCATTTTGAAAGCGTATACGACTCGAGTTGGCTCAGGACCATTTCCGAGTGAAGATACCGGAGAAGATGGAGAGAAACTCCGAAAAATTGGAGGAGAATATGGTGCGACAACAGGACGTCCAAGACGATGCGGATGGCTCGATATTGCTGTAGCGAATTATAGCGCACTTGTGAATGGAGTTGATTATTGGAATGTTACGAAACTTGATGTGCTCTCTGATTTTCCTACTTTAAAAATTATTACTGGCTACAAATACAAAGGAAAAAATCTCAAGAGTTTTCCTGCAAGTATTGATGTTCTCTCAAAAGTAGAGCCGGAAATTTTGGAAATGTCTGGATGGCAGGAAGATATTTCTAAGTGTCGAAAATTTGAAGATCTTCCAAAAAATGCTCAAAAGTACATCAAAAAAATCGAAGAGCTTACAAACACTCCGGTAAAGTATATTGGAGTAGGAATGAATCGCGATGCGATGATTATGGGCTAAAGTGTTGTTTTGATTTCTCGAGCAAAATGGGTATACTCCTTGTGTCCATTTTATCATTGCATGAAAACAATTCAGCAGAGCATCGGCATTATTGGGAAATATATATCTCGCATTACCCCATCAAAAAAGCAGTCTATTTCTGCAAAAACTTCCATTCAAAAGATAGTGGAAAAAAGCGGAAGGGCAACTCACAAAAAAAGCATAAATAAAATTGACAAAGTCATCTATTTCAGTTGATGAAAATATTTGATACCAGTGTATTTGTTGCGGCGTTTCTTTCAGAGGATTCTCAACAGAAGAATGCTCGCAGGCTTTTAGAGGAAACCGAGGACACTATTCTAGTATTATTTCCAATAAATAATTTCGTGTGATATACTTGGGACGATATTTTTCTTGATACGCATGAAAAAATATATCGTTCATCTTTCTCAAAAGGAAAAAATACAAATACAGAAAATATTACAAAAAGGAAAGCAT
>JACRHZ010000034.1 GCA_016220175.1 Candidatus Peregrinibacteria bacterium | reverse complement strand
ACTCTTTCCAATTTGCGATACGATATCTCTGTCTAAGTGAGGATTTCTTTTTCATTTTGAAAGAGGTTATTGTTCCTCCTCATCTTAGACATACTCCTATTCCCGTACAATTTATTTGTGCAACAAAGCCATTCGTAATTCCTAATTGACTAATTGATTTCCCCCAGCGCTCCGATGACTCCCATCGCCTTTTGAATCGATTCCAAATACTCCATTTCCGCATCAGAATCAACGACAATTCCGCCTCCAGCTCTGACTTCCATACTCTTCCCTATTTTTTGAATTGTGCGAATGAGAATATTAAAATCCGCATTTCCATTGAAAGAAAAATAGCCGGCGCTTCCTGAGTACACTCCTCGTGAAGATTTTTCGAGTCGTCCCAAAATATCCATTGTCTCCACTTTAGGCGCTCCGGTAATTGTTCCTCCGGGAAAAACTGCCTTCACAATATCAAAAACCGTTTTTTCGGGAGCAAGTTTCGCAGAAATATCAGAAACCAAATGCATTACAGACGCATAACGCTCGACTCGAGCAAATTCGTCGACATGCACTGTCCCAAATTCCGCAACACGGCCAAAATCATTCCTGAGAAGATCGACGAGCATGGAATGTTCCGCGAGTTCTTTTGAATTTTTGAGAAGGTCTTTTTCGAGTTCCTGATCTTCTTCTTGATGAATTCCCCTTCTTCGAGTTCCCGCAATTGGTTGCGTAAATATTTTCCCGTTATGAAGAGAAAAAAGGCGTTCTGGAGAACAAGAAATGACCGAAAGATTTTCATGCTCGAGAAAAAACATCATGGGCGCGGCATTTTTTTGAACAAGAATTTCAAAAATTTCTTGGCTCGAGAGATTCGTTTCTGACGCCCATTGTTGAGAGAAATTCGCTTGAAATGTATTTCCATTTTCAAGTTCGTTCTGTATTTTATAAAAGGCGTCTTTATACTCTACATCTGTGATTTCGGGCACAAAAACATGATACGGAATATGAGGATTTTCTTCGCTCAAAAACGCATCAACAGTGATGTGCCGATCACGAAAATTCTGGAAAGAGACATCTGCCGAAATTTCTTTTTCAAACCATCCTCCGACAAAAGCGCTTTCATGGAGATGATCAAATACCACAAGGTGCTCAAATATTTGAAAAAGTCCTGTCGGAAATGAGGTGTTTTGAATTTTATTTTTCGTAAAATTTTCAAGTTCATGTCCAAAATCATAACTCAGAGTTCCGGCAAGACCTCCACAAAAATGGCGAAATGCCTCTGGTGCATTTTCTGGAATTTCTCTTCTTTTTCCTAATTTCTTTTCCAAAAGCCCGAGAAAATCCGTTTTTGCTCTGGAAAAAAGAGTTTCTTCCGGAGAAAAAAGGAGAAATGAAAATCTCCCTCCGTTCTTTTCTGGAAGTGATTTCGCTGAAAAAAAGAGCATGGGATGCTCACGCTGATTTTGGAGAGATTTTAAGAGAGGAAGCGGAGAAATCCACGGAATATTTCGCCAAAAAAATTGTTTTTCTACTTCCATTGTTCCCAAAATTTACGAAGTGTCGGAAATGCCAACATAGAAAGGAGAAATGCGGAAGCAGGAATAAGCGATGAAAATGCTGCAGATCGCACATCTCGATATATTCCAGAAACAAGGACAAAGAGGAAAACCGACAAAAATGTGATCCCAAAAATTAGAAATCTTCTCGTAAACGAAATTTCCCACGCTTTGTCGAGTTCAACGCGTGTATTTCGATCTTGAAGTTTTTGGATTTCTTTCTCGAGATTCATGCATGCAAAAAAATACGACACTAGTATAGGCAGAAGTGTCCATTATGAAAAGAAAAGGAACAATTCGTGAATTGCTTTTACTGATTGCTGACCGCTTACTGCTTACTGCTTGCTTATCTCCACAATCCACGAAATCTCATTGAGATCATGAAATACGACTTGATCTGGACGAATTCCCACATGCGCCAAATTCCCGAGCATAAGCTCCTTGGTAAAGCGAAGAGACCAAAATCCTTCTTTTGTCGCCATAAAAGGATCGTTCGTATGAGCATTGAGAATGTGTTGACCTGTTTTTGAGTAAAATTCAAACTGCATGTTCTTTGTCGCTGTGCACTGTTTATACACCGTAAGATATATGCTCCCTTTTTTCAAAATGCGATACATATGGCGAAGAATTGCAATAAATTTTTCATTTTTTGTGATTTCTCCCTTTTCATATTTGGCGACATTGAAATTGTCTTTTCGAAAATTCCCCGCTGTAAAATACATGCAGAGCACACGATCGACGGAATCTCCAGGGACATCATCCAAAAATTCCGCATCGGAATGAATGAGGTATATATTCTGAATCCCATGTTTCTCAGCACTTTTTCTTGTTGTATTGATCATATCTTCTGCAATATCAACTCCGATATATTTTTCTGACTGAGGTGCATATTTGAGAGCATGTCGTCCCTGTCCGACACCAATATCAAGAATTGTTTTCCCTTCCCAAGGAAGTGCATTGAGAAATTGCCATTCTTTTTCGACAGCATCCTGCAGAATAATCGGCATACAGTCAGGATCAAATGTCTTTTTTACATTGTCATTTTGATATTCTTCGAGATGAACAGTGGTGGAAGACACTGAAGAAATTGTGGTGGTTTTTGTGAGAATCATGGAAACGGGAGAAAAAGGAATTATGTTTGCGAGTATATCTTCATATTTTTTTATTGCAAAAAGAGAAGAATTTTTTTATGAAAAAATCATTGTTTTACTGGCTTTTAAACTGTATTTTAGAAAAATACGATTCTGTCGAAACGCTCCGACAGGATATGGATCTTTTTCCAAAAAATTTGACAAAATGACCTTAAAATTGATAGAGTGCGCGCGATGGAAAAACACCGCATCACCGCTCGGCAGAATCGACGACAAAACTGGATATTCCAGAAGGTTCGTTGATGCGCGAGAATTTGCATAAAAAATAACGAGACTTCTGGAGGATTCAGAAGTTTTTTTAAATATTTTTTCTTCGATGATTCCATACATTACCAGTTTTCTTCTCGGCTTTACACTTGCCACATCACCCGGACCTGTTTTTCTCACCATCATGAGGCAGGGGCTCAAGGATGGATTTTTTTCGGCCCTCCTGGTAAGTCTCGGAACTCTTCTTGCTGATGCAATTCTTCTTTTTTTAAGCTTTCTCGGATTTGCTTCAATTTTTCAGATGTCCGCATTCCACATTTTCCTTCTTATTTTTGGAACAATTCTCCTCTGGTATCTGGGAATACAAAACATTCGCACATCTCTTTCTCTTCCACCAATCAATGGCAAACATGCCTCTGATCAGGGACACAAAGGCTCTTTTTTGATTGGACTCCTTTTGGTGCTTTCAAACCCTCTTTCCTACATTTCCTGGATGGGAATTCTGGCTGTAATTTCTGCATCACAGAACGTTATTTCCGGAAAGGAACCTCTTATTTTTCATATCTTCTCAATTATTCTTGGCATTTTTTTGTGGGATATTTGCCTCTCTAAAATATCTGATATCGGAAAAACTCACCTGTCGCAAAAATTTTTCCTCTATTTTTCAAAGGGATCAGGAATATTTCTGCTGAGCTTTGGAATATATTTTGGGTATAAAACAATTTCTTACATTTTATAATTTCTCGATGTTTCTGCCACTCTTGCATGTTCGACGACAAATTCGACGATTCTGGTTCCTTGAGAAGCTCCGGCGATGCTGAAAATTGTATTGCCGAATTTTTACAAGCTTCTGGAAAATTTTCAGAAGCTTTTTATATATTCATCTGTTTAGTTATGAAAACAACAAAAAGGATAAGTACCTACTGTGACAGTGAAACTAAAACTCTAAAAGAAGTTGTCCTGGGTTATCCTGACAATTTTCACCGAGATCCATCTATTGTGGAAATTGTAAATGTAACACAGGAGGCATTCTATAACTCACCAAACAAACCAACTGCAGAAAAAGCAAAACCAGAATTCAACATCTTTCAAAAAACGATGGAAAACAATGGTATTAGAGTGCACAGACCCCAGCCTTGCCGTGTAGCAGATCAGTTTACACCAAGGGATATCGGCTTTGTAATTGGTAATAAATTCTTTAGGTCGAGCATGGCGAAAGAAAGTAGAAAAAATGAATGGCATGGAATAGGTGAATTAATAAAAAATTTTAATCGTGTCATTCATGTCCCAGATTCTATTGTTATCGAGGGCGGAGATATTATAGTAGACAAAGGATATGTATTTGTTGGAATCAGTCAGCGAACAACAATGCTTGGATTCGAATGGCTAAAATCTCAACTACAGGGCAGTGATTTTCAAACCATCCCCGTGCCACTGAAAAGTTTAAGTGATGGCGAAGATTGTTTGCATCTTGATTGTGCATTTGTACCCGTTGGAAGACGCCATGCATTGATTTATCCTGATGGATTTCAAACAATTCGAAGAGAAATAATCGAAAATTATCACTGGATTGAAGTAACAAAAAAAGAACAAATGGAATTGGGAACAAATGTTTTGTCTCTATCTCCAGTCTGTGTCATCACAAGAGACATTGCAAAACGAATTAATCGAATACTCAATGATTTAGGATTAGAAGTAATTCCATTGGAATTTGACGAAGCCCCAAAAACAGGAGGGAGTTTTAGATGCTGTACTTTGCCATTGATAAGAAAAAGATCATGAAGAAAAAATATATTCACATTTTAGGAGAAGGGAACACCCCAATAATACGATCTAAATATATTGCTAAAGAACTGGGGATCAAAAACCTGTGGCTGAAAAATGAAGGTTTAAATCCCTCAGGCTCGTTTAAAGATCGTGAATCTGTTTATGTATTCAATAGACTCAAGAGGCAGAACGTAAAAAAGTCTGTCAGTATCGCATCATCTGGAAATGCTGCCATTTCAGCCTGTTTGTATGGAAAACATTTTGATGTTGAAGTTCACTGCATAGTCTCAGAAAAGATTGCTCAAGAGAAGCGGGAACTTATCCAACTCTTAGGTGGAATATTGCATGTAATTCCAGGTTATTATAAAGAAAGTTATGAGTGGTTAGTTCAAAATCCAATTTCGAATGCTATTAACATTACCTCTGGTCAGTATTACGGTAGAGAATTGGGCAATGTACCTCTCCTAAACGAAATTTATTCTGACGGGGTATTGGCAGATATTATAGTAATGCCTGTTGGGAATGGGTCTCTTCTCTCTGGCGTGTTCAAAGGATTAGAAAAGTTAAAAAAGGAAGGCTGTATCAAAAAGTATCCTCAACTCATTGGCGTCGAAGTCATGAATTTTGCCCCCGTTGCTGAAGCAATAAGACAAGGAAGAGATTCTATTGAAATTAAAGAAAGACCGATATCTATCGCTGATGCAGGAATGGCTGCGCAAAAAGCATATTGTTCAGAAAAGTGTATTGCAGCACTAAAGGCAACCAATGGAAAAATCGTAGAAATAGAAGAGGAATCAATTCTTCCTGCTTTATACGACTTGCTTCAAGAAGGCATCTTTGTGGAACCCAGTTCTGCATGTGTGATTGCAGCACTAAGAAAGCTCAACAAAGAAAGATGTTTGCCTGATGGAAACATTGTTAGCATATTAACTGGTTCAGGACAAAAAATGTCCAAAAAATTATTGAAAATTACCACAACCTGATTCCAACTTTTGAAATTGTTTTTTAACACCTACCTTATATCATCTAAAGTAGAAAAATATTTATATTGAAAGAGAAAAAAGAAATTAAGCTTTTTCTGAATTTAGAAAATAATATTTTTTAACAAGTATTTTTTTAACAATATAATTGACAAACTGGCTCTAAAACTAGTAGAGTTGCCGCGATGAAAAATTATTGTACCACTGTTCGGCAAAATCGACGACAAAACTGGTCATTCCAGAAGGTTCGTTGATGCGCTGATTTGCATGAAAAATAACGAGACTTCTGGAAATTTCAGAAGTCTTTTTTTTGTAGATTTTTCTTTCTAAATGCACGCATGAATATTTCTCACTTATCTACACTCCGACGATTGATTCGACGATACTGGAAACTCCAGGAGCTCCGGCGATGCTGAAAAATAGTGTTGCCGAATTTTTACAAGCTTCTGGAAAATTTTTCTGGAAGTTTTTTTATTTTATGAAATTTTATGAAAAAAGATCTCACCAAAATCACTGACTTGGAAAAACATGAAATCCAAAAAATCATTCAAAAAGCATTTGAATTTAAGCAAAAGTCAGATCTCCATATTCCCCTCGATCCAGTTCTCAAGGGAAAAGTCGTTGCTATGATTTTTGAAAAACCTTCCCTGAGAACAAAAGTTGCGTTTGAAGTTGCAACTGCCGCCCTTGGAGGAATCTCAAGTTTCCTCAGCAGTTCGCAAATTCTCCAAAGCGGAAATAATGAAAAAGGGAGGGAATCTCTTTCAGATATTGCCAAAAATTTAGAGCGCTTTGCCGACCTTATTTTGGCGAGAGTGTATAGTCATCAAACTATCATCACCATTGCGGATTCTACCCAAAAACCAGTGATAAATGCTCTGTGTGATGAGCACCATCCGACCCAAGCGCTTGCGGATCTCATGGCGATTATGTGGCACAAGAAGAATTATCAAGAGTGCAAAGTTGTTTTCATTGGAGATGGAAATAATGTGGCCACTTCTCTCATGGAAATTTGCGCGATTATGGGCATTAATTTTGCCATTGCGAGTCCAAAGGGATATGAAATCCCATCGAAATATTTCATTGGAGCAAAAAAATATGCGAGTGAAAATGACTCTTCTTTGGAACAATTGGAAGATCCATATGAAGCCGTGGTGAATGCTGATGTTGTCTACACTGATACTTTTATTTCTATGGGACAGGAAGATGAAAAGGAGAAAAGATTCAAAGCCTTTTCAAAATATCAGGTCGACATGAAACTTCTGAAATCGGCAAAAACAGATGCCATTTTTATGCACAATTTGCCAGCGCACAGAGGAGAGGAAGTTACCGATGAAGTGATTGATTCTCCTCAATCCATTGTATTCGATGAAGCGGAGTGCAGACTCCACATCGCAAAGTCTCTCCTTACTTTTTATATTTAATTCTTTTATTTTTCTCTATGCAATCAAATACTTTGTATCAAAAAGTCGCTTCCTATGAAGCGAAAAAAGGCGAAGTGAAATCCGTAGCCCTCATGTATTCCGGAGGACTCGATACTTCCGTAATTTTAAAATGGCTTCAAGATGAATATAATGTCGATGTATACACCGTCACATTTGACATTGGACAAACCTCTGACGATCTTGTTGCCGTTCAAAAAAAAGCGCTGAAATTTGGTGCGAAAAAAGCAATTGTGATCGATCACAAAGACGCGTTTGCAAATGAAGTGCTCTCGAAAGCGATAAAAGCTAATGCAAAATATCAAAATGAGTATTTTATTTCCTGTCCTCTCGGAAGAGCAAGTATTTCCAAAAAAATGGCGGAGATTGCTGAGGAACTTAAAGTTGATGCAGTCGCACACGGCTGTACAGGAAAAGGAAATGATCAAGTGCGTTTTGAAGGATATTTGCTCACATTTGCTCCCGACATCAAAATTATTGCCCCAGTAAGGGAATGGAGCATGGGAAGGGATGAAGAGCTGAAATATGCGAAAAAACATGGAATTGAAACAGTTCAGAGCGAAAATAAAATTTATTCGTACGACGAAAATATGTGGGGAAATTGCATTGAAGGAGGAGTCACGGAAGATTTGGAAAAAATTCCTCCACTCTCTGAAATGCTGAGAATTTGTAATCCTCCAGAAAAAGCTCCTGATACTCCAGAGTTTATAGAAATCACATTTGAAAAAGGAATTCCTGTTTCTCTTAATAGTGAAAAAATATCGCTCGCAAAAATTATTATGAAGCTTTTGAAAATTGGAGCAACACACTCAATTGGAGTTCACCACTGCATCGAAGATCGTCTCGTGGGACTCAAGGTGAGAGAAGTATATGAACAGCCTGCCGCTGAAATTCTCATCAAAGCGCACAAATCTTTAGAAATGCTTGTCTGCTCCCGTGATGAGAATGAATACAAAGAACACATCGATCAAAAGTGGGCATATATGGCATACGGAGCGCTCTATTATCATCCGCTTATGAATCATTTGAACGCATATATCGACAGCGTAAATGAAAAAGTGAATGGAAAGGTCACGGTTAAAATTTATAAAGGTACATGCGAAATTGTCGCGCTTGAATCTCCGTATGCGCTGTACGACAAAAATCTTTCTACATTTTACAAAAACACTGCTTTCAATCAAAATTGTTCCGCTGGATTTATTTCTATTTACACTGGACAAATGCGTCTTGCGCACAAGGTGAAAGAACAGAATGCGTCGAAATAATTTTATGTTGTAGAGACGCGATTAATCGCGTCTCTACCATGCAATATCATTGTTTCATTATCATTTTATTTTCCCTTTATGTCTCAATTGTGGAAAAAATCACACACCGGCGCACCAAATCCTTTTTTTCAAAAATATACTACGGGCACTGATCCCATTTTCGATCTCGAACTGTTCCCTTTCGACGTCAAGGCGAGCACTCTCCATGTAAAAATGCTTCAAAAAATTGGAATTCTTTCAAAGTCCGAACTTAAAAAATTGCTCTCAGGATTTGAAAAACTCTTGAAGAAATATGAAGCTGGGAAAATTACAATTCTCTCCGAAGATGAAGATTGCCATACCATTATTGAAAATGAAATGATCAAAATTTGCGGTGAGACTGCAAAAAAAATTCATACCGGACGAAGTCGAAATGATCAAGTCCTCGTTGCGCTGAGGCTTCTGATGATTCAGAAACTTACGGAAATTTTAAGAAAGCTGAAAAAAGTGTCGGGAGGCTTCGTCAATTTTGCAGAAAAATATCAGGGAACTCCATTTCCCGGATATTCACATACTCGTGAGGCAATGCTTTCGAGCATTGATCACTATTTTCTCGGATACACAGAACTTTTGCTGAATGATTATGAATATTTGAAGTTTGCAAAAAAACAAACGAGCCAAAATCCACTTGGAACTGGAGCCGGATATGGCTCTTCATTTCCACTTGATCGAGAAATGACCACGAAGGAACTTGGATTTGAAAAAATTCAGCTCAATTCTCTTTCTACTCAACTCAGTCGAGGGAAGTTCGAACTCTTCACAATGGACGCACTCGTTCAGCTCATGTTGACCCTCGGAAAGTTTGCCAATGATATATGCTATTTTTCCATGGATGAACTTCAATATTTTTTACTCGATGATGCCATTACAACCGGTTCAAGCATGATGCCGCAAAAACGGAATCCGGACGGATTTGAAATTCTTCGCGGATTCACGAGTGTCGTCATTGGGAATCAACATGCAATTCAGGGAATTTCACAAAATTCTTTCACGGGATACAATCGTGATTTTCAGCTCATCAAAAAGCCACTGCTGGAATCACTGACGATTGTTTCCAACAGTTTAGAATTCGTTTCTCTTGCGCTCACTCATCTCAAACCGAATCAGAAAAATATTGAACAAAAAATTAGTTCAGGAATTTTCGCAGCCGATATCGCAAACGATCTCGTGAAAGAGAAAAAAATCCCATTTCGAGACGCGTACAAAATGGCGATGCAGAAAATCGGAACACAGAAAATAAATCTTCAGGAAAATATACGATCAAAAATAAGTTTGGGAGCGCCGGGGAATGCGCAATTGGAGTGGTATAAAAAGATGATTGAAAAAATGTAGGGACACTTCGTGCATATAACAGGAGTCGCCCCTCCTGGGGCGACCCGAGGTCACCCGAGGACGGGTGACTCGTGGAGAAATTTGTGAGTGCATAATCGATATGTAGAGACAAGGCATTGCCTTGTCTCTACATATCAACAAAAAAAAGATCTCGGATATCTTCCAAAATGGTGAATATTGAGATCCCCGCTTTCGCGGGGATGATGAAATGCTTCGCATTTCATCACATCCTCTCCGGCATCTCAATATTGAGAAGTCCCTACGCTCGGCGAAGTGTTTTGCACTTCGCCGTTTTTTTGTGTCGAAGTCCAAAAGACTTTGACAAGAATAGGGAAGTCAAGAGGAAATGTTAAGGAAAAATTGTTGGATTCCAGAAGCTTTATTTATCAGCGTTTTCTTAAGTTTTACGAGCGATTGTTACACTGAGTGTTGATGTAACTTGTATCATATCATCTGATAAACATAACTCAGGTTTCCAAAATGTATGCAAAGCTCCAACTTCATTATGAAAATCATTAAAATTTCTTTGACTTTTTGCTTGTTCAGTTCTTGGCGAAATAGTCGTAGCTGATTGGTCACCTTGAAAGTCAACAATAAAACCGTTATTTCTTAAAGCAATAGCAAGTTTTCTATTAAAGGCCTCCCTGAAAGTGGGTATAATTTCATCTACTAAATTGCTATTCATGACATCAATTGCCATAACAGCCAAGATACCTTTTCTTGTATCATATAGACTCATAAAAGTATCTCTTGGATTTTTTTGATACGCATCAAATAATTGTCTCTTATACGGATGTAGTGAACTTCTTAGGCCTGAATAATCTTTACTTTTTACCAATTGATATCCGTCAATCGTATTTTGCCTAATCCCAGGAACTGCTTTTTTTGCCACATTAGGGAAAGCGATAACATCAGGAGGAAACCCTTCCATTAAAACACTACTATGAGGTTGTAAATCAAGAAAGTGAACAAAAACTCCATTAGCTTTTAATACTCTTCTCGTTTGTTTACAAGCTTCATCAAGATCGGCAATAGTATCGAAAACAGAAAAAGAGGCTACAGTGTCAACTGATACGTCTGCTATGGGAATTCTTAAAATGCTGCCTACAGCTACCTTTGCATTTGGATTAACTTGCTTTAATCGTTGAAGGGATCCCAAACTTTGTTCAACACCGACAATGTTTGGCAAGTGTTCAGGTGGTATCAACTTAAGTAACTCTCCAACTCCACTACCAAGCTCTAATATTCTGCTACCAGATAGTACGTGTTCTTGAAAAACATGAGTAACAACTTGTTTAGTCGCGTCTCTCACAATTCCTCTAAAAGATTCAAACTCATCAAAGATTTTTGGGTCTGTCCATTCTTTTCGCGAAGAAGATTCTGTATACTTTATTTCCATAGTTTATAATAGTAAGGAATTATTCTATATTTGGATATTGCACACTTCACCAAGAGTCGCCCCTCGGTGACCCGAGGACGGGTGACTCGTGGACAAAAGAGGTGTTATAATATCACTATTTATATTTTTGTCAAAAGATATTTCTCGCAAAACCTCCTCCGTTTCCTCACATCCTTTCCGGCATCTCAATATTCAAAAGCTCCATTCCTTTCTTCAAAATTATTCCCACTTTTTCCGTGATGAGCAGCCTCAAATTTCGTTTTTGCTCGTCTTCTTCTTTCAAAATCTGAAGTTCATTATAGAGCGCGTTATATCTCTTCGCGAGCTCGAAGAGATACGTACAAAGAAGATGCGGAGAATAATTTTTTGCCGCTTCTTCCACGACTTCTCCGAATCGATACACCCACCTCAAAATATCAATTTCTTGTTTTTCAAAATGGGCAATATTCACATTTGTGTGATCGAATTTTGTTTCGAGACGCTTCAAAATACTTTTTGTTCGAACAAACGTGTACTGAATATACGGTCCTGAATTTCCTTCAAATGAAATCGAACTTTCCATATCGAACTCAATATTCATCGTTCGCCCCACTTTGAGAATGCTATATTTTACCGCAGCGAGGGCGACTTTTTCTGCGATCTGGTTTCGTTCCTCAGGAGGAAAATTGCTTTCTTTCATTTTCTCCAAAACTCCCTCTTTTGCGATGTCCACCAAATCGTCAATATAAATAACATTTCCGAGACGTGAGCTCATCTTTTCTTGTCCTTTAATGCTCATCCAGCCATAAGAAAGATGGGTAAAGTCCTCCACTTTTCCGATTCCGAGTTGTTCACACACAGCAAACATTTGTTTGAGCGCAAGCGATTGTTCAGGACCGATAACCCAAAACATTTTGTCAGCTCGAAAAGTATCTTTTTTGATTTTTGTCAGCGATAAATCTTGAGTAATGTAGAGAGATGTTCCGTCTGATTTTATGACCACAGTATCTGCGAGATCGTAATCTTTTTCGAGATTTGTGAGAATAACACCATCTTCTAATTTTCGAAAAATTCCTTTTTTGAGACCTTCTTCAACAAAATCTTTTCCTTCTTGATAGTGTTCGTGTTCATGCCAAATTTTATCCCATCTATTTCCCAGTCGCTGAAGTGTCATCTGTTGTCCCTGATATGAATATTTCAGAACAAGTTCCCACAGCGCCCATGTTTTTTTGTCCTTTGCCTCCCAATCAACGACCATTTGACGAACGATCGTTTCAGACTCTTTACTCGAAGAAAAGTCTCCTGCGCCTTTCACATAGAGGTCGTCAACAAATTTATCCGGGCGAACTCCAAGCGATTCAGGAGTATTCCATTCGTCCTTATGACCATACCAATACGAAATATCTGTTTTTTCCTCAGAATTTTTATGAGCAAATTTTAAAAATCCCCACATAAGTTTCGTGATGGCAATTCCACGGTTATTGTCCATGCAATCAACGACGATTTCAATTCCGATGTATTCCCAAATTTTTGAGAGAGACATTCCAATGACATTATTTCTGAGATGACCAATGTGCATCGCCTTATTCGGATTTGGAGAAGTGTGTTCAATACTCCATTTTTTGCCTTTCCCCCATTCACTCGATCCATACTTTTCATCAATGGATTGTAATTCTTCGAGAAAAACTTCTGGCGCAAAAGTAAAATTGATAAATCCCGGAGCAGCAACAGAAATATCCGAAATAAAATCAGGCTTCTTCATTTTTTTCACTATTTCATCGGCAATTTTAAGTGGTGATTTTTTGAGTTCTTTGCTGAGGAGAAAGGCTACATTCGCCGAATAATCACCATGCGATTCTTCTTTGGGATGTTCGAGCTGAATTTCAATTTTTGGAAACTGTAATTCCTGAAGAGTCTTTTTTAGGACATCTTCTATTTTTGCCATGTATTTTTGAAGACTGTCTTTTTTACTCACAAAAGATGGGAAATATCGAGTGCAGTATGACGAAAAATATGGAAAAACTCAATTTGAATCTGTTCATTTTCTCAAGAAGATTGTGGAAGAGGAACAACATTTCTCCCCATTTGGACAAGTTGAGGAGCATTTGAAATTTTCCTGCTCTTCTCAGTACCAATTATTTTCCCAATAAGTTCTCGTATCACCGTAATACCTTTTTGAAGCAAATCGATAAGAGAGAGAATTTGTGTACTTTGAACTTCATGAGGCGCAAGAGCTACAGCAAGACCAGCGGAGCAATTTTGCCTTCCACTTACTCCATCTAATGTGCAAAGACGATTCCAAGGTGCGTTAGCATTACTTAATGGATGACGACAAAACAGATCAATCATTCCATCAGCTGACAAATTAATGCCGATTTCAACATTGGTTTCTAAAAAACCGTAGAGATCAAGTCGAAAATGAATTGGAATGGACTTCTCAATTCGCTCGGGAACCGCGTTGTTCCAGGCATAGAGTTCATTTAAAACAATGCCAGTCAAACCATCGCAGATTTGTCGGAGTCGTCCTACAAATTGTTCAAGAGATTGCCCATTAAGAGTACAACTATAAAAACTTGAACCACTATTTGCTACGTCCATAATTCGCATATTTTTTGAAACTTGAATTCCATGTTGTGCAAGAGTATCAGTATCTAAAGCAGATACGTTTACCTGATGCGGCACCCTCAGATAGAAGCCATTTTCCTCTAAAAATCTTCGTAAAATTGCACTGTCTCGTAAAGCGACTATATCTAGTATTATGACAAATTAATTTTCAGATGTAGTGCTGACTCATTTTTTGATCTGCCTTTTCTTTTGTGAATGTCCACTGTATCCCTATTCTATCAAAGTTTCTCAGCCCCTGCCACAAAGCTATGCGCCTTTTGATTGTGGCTT
>JACRHZ010000033.1 GCA_016220175.1 Candidatus Peregrinibacteria bacterium | reverse complement strand
CTCGGGCTCTCCTCTATGGCCTTTTTCACGCCCCCTTCAGTATATCTCTTTTTGATTCTCCAGATAGTATCAGTCGTGACTTCCAGAAATTCGGAAATGTCTTTTTCGCGTTTGCCCCTGTGGCACAAAAGCAGAATATTGACACGGTTTGTTTCACGGAGCGTCCGACCTTTCCCCTCTTTAAATTTCTTTAAAAACAGGATTTCATCGGAACTCAATATTATTTTTATTTTTTTCATGACATAAAGTTAAAGTGATTTTTGTCCCACTTCAATTTAATGCCTGAAAATTAATTTGTCAAGACAGTACTACCTTCTCCTCAGCAGTGGCTCCTGATAATGCTGATGCTCCAGGCACATTTTCACATTCTCCTGTTTTGGCATTATAAGGAAAATAAGTTTTCCGAACTATTTGTGGAAAAACTCCCGCTGGAAGAGTTTCAACCATTCTCGCTTAAAATATTTCCGCATTTATACCATTTTTTCGGCGAAATTGTCAAAAAAAATGCCGTTAGTTTCCGATGTTTCTTGCCTGATTATCGACAAATCGGCGAAGTGATTTTTCGAGTTTTTGGACACGTTCTCGCTGAGCTTTTACATCCTCTTCTCTCACCATTCGAATTTCCTCTTTCCATCTTTCTGCAGCACCTGCATCGTAAAGAATCTCAAGAATTTCATCTGCCCACTCTTTCTGTTTTTCAACACGAGCCTTAAGATCTGCAAAATTTTGAGTCAATGCGTTCATGGCGCCAAAAAGAGTTTTTCTCGTAATTGCTTCGGCATCTTGCTCAGACTTGTCATTTTCTGCGTTATGCTCATTTGCCTTATTTTTTTTCGATCTATTTTTGATGTATTCGAGAGGTGATTTCCAAAAATCTTTCCATTCTGCCTTCGAAGAAAAAACTCCATTGAGTTCCGGAAAAAACTGATTCCGATACCAACTTTGAGCCACCTCTTTAAGAGCTGCATCCTCAGCTTCTTTTGATTTTGGATCGTCATTCGATTTCCATTGATCCGTATTAAAAACATCTTCCAAACCTTTTTTCGAAGTGAGATTTTTAATTCTTTCTCCAATTTCTTTCATTTGCTCCACAATGGTTCCGAAAGTTGCTTTTCCCTTTGGTTCGCAATTTTCATCCGCATATTCTTTGCTGTAATATACGTTTCCTGGAGCGTTAAATTCCGCACAAAACACAAGAGCAGCTCTCTCTCCTTTTAGAGTGGAAAATTGATTTTTTACACTCGTAAACTCGGTCATATTTTCCTTTTTAAGAAGTTTACTCTTTGGAATTGCAGAAGTGATATATCCAAGCGCATCATCAATTCTTTTGAGTTCAGCGCGAAAACATTCCGAATGATCGAGTTCCTGAAAAGATTGAAATGGCTGTTCGAAAGTAATTTCTGAACGGAGCCATGCGTAGGAGCGAGAGGAAAAATTGGTATTCCCCTCATGAGGCAAGAGTTCTCCAGCGGCTGATACTTGTGATGCAAGATTCTCTGCCACTCGCAGAATGACTTGTCCTGTCCTTTCTTCCTTCATTCGCATCTTTTCATACGAGAAAGACTGAGTACACTCATTTGGGAGATTCCCTTTCCATTCAGCCTTGGTACCCGGCACTGGAAGCAGAAAAAGAATTCCGAGAATCACACCGCCGATAATGCGAAGAAATGAGGATTTCATATTATTTCAGATTTTTTTTACATTGTGTATTTGAAGTGTCAATTTTTTCAGGATGCATTTGGAGCACAACTGCAGTCATCGACTTCACGTCTTCTCTGAAACGCTCAAGACTTGCAGAAATGTTTGTGAAAAATTCTTTCTGGAGATCCACATCTATTTTCTTTTGCGCATCGCTCGGAAGCGCGGCTTCAGTAAGTACAACTTGCTCCCATGCCTCCTTTTTTTTGCTTCCCATATAATCATCGCAGAGGCTGAGGAGCTGACTTGTGGAAACATCTGCTCTTCCGGGAAAATACTGGAAGACAAATTTGCAGTCGTTTTTGAGCATTTTTTTGAGGAGCTGGTAGTTTGGTGAATCAGCTCCCGGTTCTGTACTTTCTGAAGATCCATCTTCCTTCTCTGCCAGCAACTCTTCTTGAGGAGCAGGGAGATTTTCTGGTGCAATTTTTTCTGATTTTTCTGAAGGAGTTGGCTTTCCTGTGGCATCATTTTCCATACCTTTGGCAATTTCTTTTGATGAATTCTCTTTTGACGGATCGTTATAATTGAGGAATGGGAGCGCTCTCGGTAAAAGATAGAATTCAATTCCCAGATTTTTTGTGATGGAAAGGAATGAGGAAAGAGAATACCCAACAGTACTTGCACTTTTTGGCGCCTCTACAACATCCGCCATAGATTCCAAAATTTCATATCCTCGCTCTATAATACATTCTATGCAGGCAGGAGTCTCTTGCTCAGCCAAAGAGAATGCTGGTTTGGTTGTAAGATACATATTCACACAAATCAAATCTTTACAAAATTTCGGAATACAGAGAAGTCCATAAAAAAGATCAACTTCATCTCCCGCACATCCTCCTCCTGAATCGATTCCATCAAGATCCGGATATGTTCCCCTGTCAAAATCATCGTTTCCTCCAGAAAGATCAGGAAGCTCTTTTTGAGGATCAGAAACATTTTTTGCTCCTCCAGAATTTTTCCGTGTTTCACCATTCTGAGAATCATTCTTTTTCTGAGTATTTTCATCAGATTTTTTTTCATCTTTTTTCTCGCCATTTTCCGTATTCGTATTTTCCTGAGAAGAAGTATCATCTGTCTTCTCTTTTGGCGTTGGTGTGTTCGAAGATGAAGTGTTGTCACCCCCAAAATAGAGCGCATCTGGATCTTTGCACATTCCATATTCTCCATTTTGTGTATTCGAATTCTCATCTGGAAAAGTATTCTGATCATCTGTGGTATCTGGAGGATTCGTCGTATCGTTATCATTGTTGTCGCTCCCATCATTTTCATTATTATTTCCGTCATCACTTCCGTTATCATTCCCATCACCATTATTTTCATTCCCATTGTTTCCACCTCCATTTCCATCACGATTATCGCCAGATCCCGGACCATCTGGTGGAGGAAATGGCTGGACTAAAGGATCAACAAGTTTGGTTTCATTTCCATCGATAATGCTCCCCGGAAGACGCGGCTGAGGCGCTTTTGCACGAGGTCCAAAGAGAATAACATCAATGACATTGAGATCCACAATGATATCGAAACTCCCGTCAATGAGTGTTCCATTTGTCCATCTGTCACCCGAAGAAATTTCTTCCTTCAGAACCACTTCATATTCGGCGAGACTTCTCACACTTTTGAAGAGATCTTGAAATTCCATGAGACATCTCCCAAGAATATCTTCTGATCGATTGCTTTGGCAAAAAGGAATTTTTGTAATTTGACTGAGATCTCCTTCAATGGTGAGTTCGAGCGGATTTGTCGTAAGGATCCGTTCCACGCTTTCTTTCTTCATTCCCATCTGCCCAGAAACTCTCGTAATAGCAGTTTCGGTCGGAGCAAATTGAAACTTTTCATAAATTTTTTTATAGAGATCTTCTTCGGAAAAATCCGCGTATGCAGAATGAAATCCTGTAAAAAGTATCATTCCAAAAGCGCCGAAAATGAAAATATATTTTTTGAACATTTTTTAAAATTGTGCGGAGGCATTGATAAATTTTGCTGGCATTCGAGAAATTTGTTCCCCAAAGAATTCCCACGAATCTCTCAGCTTTTGGAGATCATACGCAAGACATTCGAGCTCTTTATGAAGCGGATAATAGAGCCTCATCTCGGCATAACTCTGAACAGCAATTCTCAAAACTTTTTCGGAAATATCTATTTCCCGATCGATTCGCTCTGAAAAATATTGAGCTGAATTCAGGACTTCTGTAAATGTGTTTCCAGATGGAGCTTCAGGAAACTCAAATAATCTCCTGAGTGCAGCAGTGTATTTATAGAGTTCAATTTTTCGCTCGAAATAGATCTCTTCAAAACTTGTTTCAAGAGCGGTAAACTCTCTCTTTGCATCGCATCGGAATGTGGTTCCTTCTATTTTGGAAATATGCTCATTCAGGAATGTATTCGTATCTTCATGGTATTTGGTTCGTATTTCTTCAAATGCTTTTTCGTGATCAGGTTCTTCAAGAACTGTGTCGCAATATGGATTTGGATTTTGTTTGATATAATCGACATCGCAATCATCTTGAAATGCAGAGAAAAACTGCTCTTCTGCACTTTCTTTTGTCTCCGGTTCGGTTGCCACGATGGCATCGCTCGAAAAAATCCCGAGAAAAAGAAAAATGAAAAATGCCGAAAAAAGTATGCGTATTATTTTCATTTGGAAACGGTAACAGTTTTGGGAACATAGCAGGAGAGTTTCGTAATAACTTCTTGAAATCGGGTCACAAATCGTCTCGTGAGCTCAAGGAGACCATGACTCCCCTCTCCTTCTGGATTTATTTTATTGTGAAGATCCTGAAGTTTACTCATGAGAAATCCCATTCTTTTCCGAGTAGAAATTGCTTGAAGTGAAGATTCCAGTTCGACTATTTTCATTTTTCTTTTGACTTTTTGAAGCTGAGTACATGCATCGAAAAGGCTCATTGTCGGATTTGATGACATCGTCGCCTCTCGACACGAATCAATTTGATCATCTGGAAAGAAATACGTAAGAACATTCCCGAGAGTGGCATCGACATTTGTGAGCGCTCCATTTTCGAGAACAGTCATTTGTTTCCCACATCCACGCCCAGAGGAATTTATAAAATCTTTTCCGTGCCCGCCGGGATTATCACTCAAATCATAATCTGAGTCATACGAGATTTGCACTGCATCACATATCATTTGGAGCTGACAGTTATATCCATCAATGGAAGTGGAGAAAAGTTGTACCGAATCTTCTCCCGAAAGTCCTTTCTTTTTATTTTCTTCGAGTTTCGCTACATGTACTCCAAAAGCCTTATCGACTTTATCAAATGCTCTGGAAAAAGATTCTTCACACATCGGAAGAGTATCAGCGATTGCAGGAGATGGAATCAGCAAAAGACTGAATCCAATGCAGATGCCGAAAAGGAATCGTACTCGACTTTTCGAGTGAGGAAGGGAATTTGTTTTCATAGATTTTTTGGGAAAAGAGGAATATTTTCGAGAGAATATGTTTCGCTTTCGGAAAAGATTTTGCTATTTCTCTCATTTAAAATCACAGATTTTATGAGATCTCCAGAGCGAATATCTGCAAGGAAATCAAGAAGTCCGCAAAGAAGAGGATCTCCTGGGAAAATATGAACTCCGGGAGGAAAGTCTGGAAGCTCAATTTCTTCTGGACAGCCATCGGAATCATCGACGCCATCAATATCTTCTGGAAGAAATGGACATTTATCGGTCTCTCCTCCGTCCACCACATTCTCACACGCATCCCCAATGCCATCTTTATCCGTATCTGACTGATCGGAATTTGGGGAAAAAGGACAATTATCGCCCCTGTCGGGAAGAGAATCTCCATCAGAATCATTTTCTGAGATTTCCGGCGCATCGCATGCATCTCCAATTAAGTCTCCATCACTGTCTTCCTGAGTTAAATTGGAAGTATCAGGACAATTATCGACATCATCTTTCACTCCGTCGTGATCTTTATCGTGATCAAACGTGTCATCTGGTTCGGTTTTTCCGGGAAAATCATGTTCATCCCGTGGATTTGTTCCAGCTCTGTACTCATCGAGATTTGAGAATCCATCTCCATCGCTGTCTTTCCCGGCATCAGATGCATCTTTTTCATCGAGTCCTGCATCGATTTCTGAGTAATCTGGAAGTCCATCTTTATCGGTGTCTTTTTCACGGCAATCTGCCACATCGAGAAGTTTTTTCGCCATCATGGCAAATTCGCCTCTCGTGACTTCTTCATCGGGAAATACTCTTCCACCTTCATGCACTGGAATAATTCCGAGGTTTACTCCTGTAAAAATATCATGCTCATACCATGCGTAATCTGGAACATCTAAAAGAGACTCTCCTGAATCCACCTGTTTATCGAGTTCGATATCGGCTGCTCTCAGGATAATCGCTAATGCTTCGGCACGAGAAATATTTCTCAGCGGTTTGAAATTTCCATCTCCGTATCCAAAAATAATTTTGAGTTTTTTCGCCTTTGCGACACAAAATTCATACCACACTCCAAGAGGAACATCGGGAAATGGAAACGGCTCAAAAAAGCGTTTGAGTTCAAATTCGCTTGGTCTTGTACAATCCGCACAAAGTGTCGCTCCGAGAACAATTTTCACAAATTCTGCACGAATTAATTTTTCATCAGGGCGGAAGGTCCCATCGCCATATCCCTGAAGAATTTTTCGATCATACAGCATTTTTATTGCCTCAAAATTTGGATTGCTTTTATCCACATCTGAGAAAGGGAGATCGATGACATCCTTCACTTTTTCGAGACCAACTGCTGCTTCGGGAAGGTCATCTTTTAGGGCAATACGAGATTCATGAGAAATGAATAAAACGGGACCAGAAGATCGCGTGGTCCAATTTTCTCCATGATGAAGTATTATGTTCGGAAAATCTGTCCGCACATACATATCAAAAATGGAAGTTCCCTTGTACTTGAGTTCGTAAAGGATAGGATCAGTTTCTGGATTTTGAGCTCCGCGAAGAGAAATTTTTGCATCGCTCGAAAGCAAATGAACATCTCCCGAGTGAGAGATGAGAGCGATGACCGTTCCACTGTCCTGATCAAAAATTGCGCCTCCACCAGCGTAACTCGGAGCATCAACGGGAAGTCCTCCAAATTGAATGGCGTCTCCTTTATTTCGGTCATAAAGGTTTACTCCGCTCAGTGTTTCCACATTCCGTGCAGAAATTTCCTGAGGAGAGAGAAACACATCTGTTCCTGAAGGTGAAGCGTATACCACATTTGCTACAATCTCATTTTTAGAATTCAGAATGACAGTTCTCGTAAAATGTGTTCCATCTCCAGGAAAAACATCGAGTTTGTATTCGGATTTTTCGAGAAAGACTCTTCCATTTGTTCCAGAAACGCGTGCAATAATTTCTCCACTCTGATCTTTTATAATTGCATCTGGAGAAAGATGAAGATCTGAAATTTCATATTTTCCATTTCTATCTGTGAAATATCGACCATTTTTATCAGCAGATTCGGTGCGAATCATTTTCCACGTGTTCAGTCTCTCGCGAAGAAGTGCAAATGGCATCTCGCTCAGTCTCGGATCCACATTTCCCAGAGTAGTTCCAGTTTGAAGTGGATCTTTTTCGAGCGTGATATCAGGAACAAAAATATCGAGAACTATCGGAATGCGAAGAATATTTCCGCCAGCATCTTTCGCAGTAAGGAGAATATTTTTTTGTTCCGGCTCTGGATATGGTCCGACAGGTATTTCAAATCCGGTCGCATCCGCTTTCCCATCGCCATCCAAATCCCATTCAAATGTCATTCCACTTTCAAAGTCATACACTCCTTCTGCCGAAATAGTTTTTTTCAGAAGTACCGGAATTTTCTTCACTCCATCTCCCACAAAAATTGGAGCAGTTACGTCATTGCCAGTTGCGGAAGAAACGAGCACTGGCTGAGAACGAGTTCCACGAGAGCCGTCTTTTTGGATATATCTCATTCGAAGTGTCCAAAATCCCTTTTCGATAGGGAATGAAAATGATGCCCCTTTGAGGATACTCACCATTGCCGCTTCGTGTTCGCCAATTTGTATTTCTTCTCCAGAAAAAGAAAGAGAAGTCGGACCCAAAAAGAAATGGTCGAGTTCGAGGTTTTGCTCAAGATTTTCAGGTCTCAAGATTTCAATATATTTTGTCTCCGTTTCCGTTATACGAGCATATCCCGTAAGTGCATTTTTGAGTTCAATTTCTACACCAATATTCTTCGGATCATTCTCAAATCGGAACGCCCCGGAAATTTCTCCATAGCTGCTGCTCAAGGTAATATTTTTTATCGCATCATTGTGAGGAAGAAAAGACTCAAATGATCCAACCTCCGGAGGAAATGAAAATGGCGTTTTTTTCTGAATGTGTTTTCCATTCTCCTTGAGAAAAATACTTTTTCCCGTTATGAGAAGCACATCATCGTCACCATCTTTATCGACGTCGGAAAAGAGCATATTTCGTACTTCTGAAGTAATTCCTTCATATGCGACGATTTTCTGTGATTTTTGAGTGGATTCGTCATAGACGAAAATTCCATTTCGAATATATTGCCCAGATGTTTGTTTCGGAGTTTCTCCGAGACGAGGAAGTTCTGGTACACTTCTCAAAACATCTTCTGTCTCGATTTTTGGAAATCCAAGTGCGCTGTCTTCGTTCTGGTCTGGTGGAAAAACAAGTTCTGGTTTTGCGGAAAGAGGATTCCCAAGTGATGCGATTTCATCTGGTTTTTTGGAAAGAGTGATATCCGAATTTCCTGCGAGAAGAACCTGAAGATCTCCATTGTGAGCCAAAAGATTTTTTACATTCAGAACACTTCTCTTTTCCCGTTTTTGAAGAGCATCTTTGAGCTCCACAAGGTACTTCTGAGAAGAAGATCCAGAAAAGTCACTCAAATTGGTTTTTGGAATTCCGTACTTCTCAGCAATGACTTCAAAGTTTGTAAATTCGGTATTTTTGAGAAGGGTACGAAGCGTATCCATTGACTCCTCAATTCCGAAAGAAAGCGGTTTTACGGGTTCAGAAGGAATGGGAAGACTTGGAACCTTATCTCCCTGATCTCCGGCGTCCTTTGGATCAATAATAATGTGTTCTGGGAAATTCAGATCATCCCGAAAATCCAAAACATTTCCAAAATCAAATTTTTCTTGAATAGCTTTGAGAATCATGAGATTTTTTTCGACGAGAAAATTATTCCATTTGTCTGCAAGTTCTTGAACTTTTTTGGTAATACCATCGTATTTCAAGGTGAGATTCATCTGACCCACTGCATGAATTTCATCGATGGATCCAACATCAAAAATCTTTGCCACAGAATCATCTATTTTGGAAAGTGCATTTTTTGGAAACGCGACATTCAGAAAATCAATGCCGAGAAGAACATTAGCGGGGCGACTCGTAAGACTTTCAATAATGGGCTTCAATTGATTTTCATCGTGGACGAAGAATTTTCCAAAAATGCACCAGATTTTGAGAAGTTTATTGGCAAGTTCCATGATTTTGGAAAGATCTCCCGTAACGGTAGGAAGCGATGGAGGAGGGGGAATATCGGGCAGTTTTGGGATCGGAAGATCCGGGAAATCAGGAAGTTTCTGGAAAGGCTCTAGAGCATCAAGCCTTTTAATATCGGTAATGACAAGTGTTACAGTTGGAACTCGAGGAAGCTTCAGTCGAGGAAGTGCTTGGAGCGCAATCGGAAGAGGATAAAACTCAAGCCGCGGAACTTCTACCGTGAGCGCCGCTTTGATTTGAGAAACATCGAGGACAATATTCGGAAGCTTCGGAAATTCCACCACGGGCGGGGTTGGAATGCTTCCAAACACGATATCAAATACAGTTCCTCCAGTTTCATAATTATCTGTCGTGCATTTGTTGCATTTTTTCATCGGTTCATCCAGCATTTTTACAATGTTCTGCCACTCTTTTAAAATTTCACGTGCCGTTTTGAAGAATCGAATCCATGATTTTGCTCTTTCTGAATTTCTCTGAAACCAACCATCCATAAGATCAGTAATGGCATCTACGTAGCAGACAATTCCAAAAACATATTTTGCGAATTCCTGTTCATAAAAAGAAACAATATTTCCGAGATTCGCATAACTTTCCAAAACTTTTTTATTGTGCTCGAGAGAAGTAGACATTCCGGAATAAGCAACATCGACTTCCTCGCTCATTTTTTTCCATGCTTTCTTTGCATCTGCGCATTTATCCTTTGGGTATCCGCGAGGACATTCCCATTTCGTCACAAAATCTTTCCAATCCGCAATTTCTTGATCTGCTTCCTTCAGCCAAAGATCAAAATCGCTGATTCCTGCGTACATTTGCTCTTTACTAAGCGTTGGCACAGCGATGGGAATAATTTTTTCACGAATATCGAGGAGCGGAACACTCCTCAAAATTTTATAAATATCTTCAATGCTTTCAACTGTTTCTCCGGCATCTTTTACAATCTTACTTACTGGCGCAATAGTATCATATGCTGATTTCACCTGATCTCTCCCGAATCTTTGTATTTTTTCTCGAGTGCTCTCGGTAAATTTTTCTGGCGTTTTTGCTCCTGCCGATGACTCATTCGATTTTTTCGCAGTTTTCCCAAAATTATCAAATTGTTTCGTAAAATCCTCCCATGTTTTTTGTATTGCACTCCTCTGAGAATCATTTACGAATGCATTCGGAAGCGCCGGGTAAAAAACTGTAATCGAAGAAAGTTTGAAGATCTTTCCAAATTCACGTATTTGTGCCGCAGCCCATCTGCTAAAAAATGTCGGTGATGATTCTGGAGCGATATTGTTTCCAAGCGAACTGTCCCATTTGAGCGTTCCCAGGCGAGAAACTACCTGAATGTTTCCACTTCGAGATGCTGCACTATTTCCCGGATCGACCACATAAGCAATTGAATTCCCGGAATCCGAAGAAACTGCACTATTCGCGCGGGATAAAGCATTTTGGATGGCTTCATTAATTTCATCACAAATTCCCGTGAGCGCTAGAAGTGGAAGCGCGGTTGGAAAACATGCCTTACTCGGATGTTTCCCGGGACAAACGGCAATTCCTGTGCCTCCGGTGATCGTCGGAGCAATGTAGAGACGGAAGTAACTATCGGCAAAACATGCTGGCCCAGCACATACAAATGGAAATTTTGGAGTAAGTCCAAAGATAGGGAATCCCGGATCTTTTGGACCGGTCACTCCAACTCCATTTTTGAGACTTCCCATGATGCCATCTATTTTCCCCTGCAAATTTCCGAGTTCTGAAGAGAGCGCTTCTCCTCCAAATCGATCAAAAGAATTTTGCATGCCACCAAGTGCATTTTTTCCTCCGAGAAGTATCTGATTTCGAGCATTTAAAAGCGCCTGCGAAATGTTTATTGGTCCGGGAGCAAAAAATGCATAATTTACGGGGAGAGCTACACATCCGCCTAAACACCAATTGGAATTTTCAAGAGAATTAATGAGATCACCCAGTTTTCGATTCATGTCATCCAGATCTCCTGAGAAGAAATCAGAAATCTCAGAGCTGACTCGGTCCCAGATATTTGGAATTCCATCATGATCATCATCTCCAGAAAAATTGTCTTTGGCGTCTTCCAAAATATCGGGGATTTTGTTTCCATTGTCATCTTTCTCAAATTGATCGGGAGTTCCATTCTCATCGGAATCAGTCATATCAGGGAGAGATTTGGGAGTTTCCTCTTGTTCATTTTTTCGAAATGTTTCCTGATACGTTCTTGGTCCTGTAGAAATAAACTCAATAACACCATCTGATTCAGTTCCCGGAAGAAGAAGGGTTATGTCTAAAATAGTGTCATTCGGGAATCCTGGTTTCTGTATTTTCCCAAACATAAAATCCACCTTCGGCAAAGTTCGAATTTCCATTTCATAGTTGATGGTAATATTTTTCTGAGCAGGAATATTTGTTATCTGGAGATATGTTGCTCCTGATGCTGGCTCGTTTATAACCGTTTCTGTATCGCATCCATCACAGGTGAGCGTTCCCTTTTTATATGTCATTTCGAGTGAAACCATATCAATGAGCGAAATCCTTTCTTTTTGAACGGGAATGGAAATTTTGAACTGGACACGATCTCCTCTTTCGAGCATTCCGCCATTTACGTCTTCCCCAGTTTTAATAATTTCTCTTTCCTTAAAAAAATCAGCATCAGCAAATTCTTCAGAAATTTTCTCATTTTTCTCATTCGAATAGGAAAATGTCTGGAGCGGAAGACCTTTTTTTTGAATATCCGGGAAAGAAATAAGAAATTCTCCGGGAATATTTTCATGAGAGTATTTGGCTCCTACCGAGCCCAGTTTTGTTTTGTGCTCATCAGAATATCCGTCTGCACTTCCATAATATACGAGAATTTCTCCATTTTTTTTCTGGAGAATAACATCAGAAAAAGAATCTCCATCAAGATCTTTCGATGCCAAACTTTCTGCCCGTATATTTTGAAATACTTTTAATGGTTCCTCAGAAAATACTTCTTTCGAATTTTGGAAAAATTGAAGTTTTCCATCTCCATCGAGAACGAGAACGTCTGCAAATCCATCGCCTTTGGCAAGCGGTGCAACATCCCAAATGTCTTTTTGAGAAGCGAGAAGAGTTCCCCATTTTCTAAAATTTCCATCTCCCGTATTTTGTAAAAAAAGAAGAGTGCTCCCCTCAGTAGTAATTATGAGATCATCCCTTCCATCTCCATCAATATCCGCATTTTCGACTTGCTGAATATTCCTTTCTCCAGAAGAAAATATTGGTGTTCCTAAAGTTCGATCAAAACCATTTGTCCCGGCATGTGGGGCGAGAAGATGAAGAGTGGGATCACCCCAATTTGTGAGAATAGGACTTCCGAGATGTTTCATAGACTCTCCGACAGTTTCTCCTGAAGCGATAAAAAGATTTGTCAGCGCATCTCCTTCCCATGCGATACCGTCCTCATTTTGAGAAATGATATCTGGTGGTCCACTGAGGAGCGGAACTTTCTGAGAATCATCAAAGACATATACACTTCCATCTGCCGCAGTTTTTCCATGAGGAGAAGATATGAGAGAAATATTCGCTGATGAAAATATAAATTTTCCGACGATTGTACTCAGTTCCAAGAGAAGATTCAGCACTATTTTTCCTTTCGATTCTGACGCATTGAATTCCAGCGAGAATTTCTGGTCACGAATATCAAAATTCAAAGCTGAAGAAACCGTAAGAATTGGAATTTCTCTCATAAAAACGGTGATGATTCCACCGGATTCTTCGCTCCTCAGAACATTTGCCGTATCAAAATTTTCGAAAAATATTCCAGGTTTTTCTAGATCAGGAGGTCCAATTTGTATATTCGTTTCAGAGGGCAAAATGGGCTTGTACTCGACAAGATTCTCAAATGAATTCGTATCAAAAATGGAAAGAGTGAGCGGAGTGAGTGAGGAAATCACATTCTCTATTCCTGAGTCTGAAATAATTACTCCGCCATTTTTATCAAGAGAAGCCCTTGGAAGAGATATTTCTGGAGCTTCAGAAAGCCCAGTATAGAAAAGTGTTTTTCCAGAAAACAGCATTTTTCGCGCCAAGCTTTCTTCTTGAAGCGGATGCGCTGTGGGAATCCCAAAAAATTCTGTGATATACGCATTTGGAGTAACCTTTTCAAAAAATTTGTTGCTCATTTCGGTTCCAATCGTAATTTCCATTGCTGCAGGAAGAACATTTTGAGCTTTTGCAAAAATCCGGAGTTTTCCGGGGCGATCTTTTACTGTAAGAATAAGGCTATTTCCTGACCTTGAAACTTCCCCCAATTTCTTCGTGGCATTTGTGATACCAATTTGAAGATCTTTCGGAAATTGAGCTGCCTCAGTTGAAATTTCTCCAGAAGAAAAGAGAACTGAGAGCGGAATTTTTACTTGAGAATTTGGAGGAAAAACTTGAGGGGCTTTTCCAAATTGGAGTTTTACTGGAATTTTTTTAAAATCAGAAGAATTTTTCCCAAGTTCGATCGAAGCTTTTTCTCCCGCTGGGAGAGAAATGGAAAGCTCTATTGGACCGCTTCTTAAAGCTACTGGAATTTTTAGAGTACCACCAACAAATTGTCCTGTAGAACGTCCGAGAAGTGCTTTTCTGGGATCTGATACCGCGAGATCTGCTTCCGGAGAAGCGTTCGAGAGGAGATTTCCATCTGCATCGACGATCTCAGCTCCGACCTCAAAAAGAGTAAGTCCATTTTGCTCTGGAGTAACGCTTTTAGTTTCGAGAGAAACATGCATTGTCTCTATTACAGAGAGAACGATTTCTGCTTTGGGAAGTTCTTCCATCTCAAGAGTAATGTGGATGTCTCCGACTTGCAGCGCACGAAAAGGAATCTGAAATTCTCCCGTCGTAATGAAGAGCTGAATTCCCAATTTTTCTGGATCCAAATCCACACCAGTAAATTCAGCAGGTCCTTCAATAAATACATCCGCCTGTCTTCCTCCGGCACTCGTCTGAATTCCATCGGAATCCAAAATTTGTCCCGAAATCACTCCTTCCATTCCGGGAAGTAAGGCCGCCTGAGATGAGGTGAGGAATACTTGTGTTGGCTCGCTTTGAGAAAGAGGTTCCACCATTTTCCCAGTTTTTGGATCAATATAGGGAATATCGCCATAATGAACATCAGAAACTGCACATACTCTCGTGAACTCGATTTTCTTATCTTGAAGATGATCGAGCCAGCATTTTATTGCTTTTGGCCATTCGAGAAGACTCGCTCCTTCGGCTGATGGACAGTCTTCATCTGAATTTGATTGCCCATCTCCTCCATTATTGTTTTCTCCAGAATTTCCGTTATTTGAGGGATTTTCTCCACCAAATGGGGAAGATCCTCCACCAATTTCTTCCTGAAGTGCATTCCATTCTGGATCAAAAACCGTTTCTTCTGCACCATTCCACTCGAGAGAAGCATCATCAGTTTTTCCACGAAAATATGCCAGGGCAATGCCGTTTTCCTTGTGTCGCGGAATTCCGGTGGTTTTCGAATCAAAGAATGTTGCTACTGCATCGGCATGTTTTTCATGAATATCTTTTGTTCCCCAAGAAAGAGACTTGCGAAGCGCCGGAGAATCCATTTCCTCAGCTTTTTTCACGAGAAATCCTTCTTCCGGAAGTGCTGTCCAGCGAAAAGAAAAATTTTGTACAGGATACTTTGCTCCCCTCATGATGTCTTCCGCCATTTCACGAATTGTCCCCGCCGCGATAATATTTCGCGTAAGGACAACTTCCTTTTGCTTCCAAAATTGAAAAATATTTTTGATATTTGGTCCTTCTGCACCTTCTCTTGCAAAAGTAAAATGCTTCGAAAAAATTGCTTCTGCTGCTTTCGAAATTTCAGAATTTCCTGATTCCTGTACTAAAATTGCTGACTTCCAGAGAGCCGCTCCATTTTTTGCATCGGGAAATTTTTGTGATAAAAATGTTTCGATATCGTTTCTGTACGCTAAAAATTCTTGCTGAAAATCCGCAGGAAATTCGAGAGAAATTGCTCTTGTGAGGATTTGGTCTTTTGTTTTCAGAAAGAGATATTGAGCGTATGAGCGCAAATTATCTTCAATAATTTTTTGTTCGATTTCCTCTTCTTTTTCCCGAACCGCATTCAAAAACGCTTCCCACACATCAGAAGTTTGAATTTCTGCAAGAGAAAAAGCGTTGAAAAAATCTATTCGCTCGAGCATTCCGCTCTGTCCCTGAAAAGTGAGATGACGAATGCCATCGCTCGGAATATGACCAGCAGTAAGACTTTTTGCAGCGTTTTGAATATCTTCTGGACGCGGAGCATCGTGTACTACGGCACTCGAAATTTCTTTTTTTTGAGCATTTACAAACGTTGCTTCTTCATCATTTTTGACGAGATACTCCAGTTTTTGACAATCACGAAAACTTGCCTCATTTCCACTCGAGGAAGGAGTATTTCCCACAAGAGAAAATACATCTTTTTCTGCATCTTCTGGTCGACACTTTGCTGGTTCTTCACGATTTTGGATACAACATCCTCCGTAGGGATCGCACTGATCCTCTTTTTTCCCGCTTGATGCCGGATCATAAAGACGATTATATTCCACGAGTTCAGAGTATTCCTTCGTCTTTCCTAAAGGTGATCCTCGAAAAATACTACATTCTTCTGCTTTTTGAATCGTCTCCACTGATCTTCCATGAAGTTTATTCGAAATTGTAAAAGGATTCACAAATTTTTCTGCAGAAATATTTTCCACCATCGTCACGTTTTTCTGCCATTTGGTTTCGACAAAATTCAGAATTTCTTCCTGAAGAACGTCGTTGATGTGTTTCATTCCTTCTCTGCTGAGAGCGTCCATTGCGGTAATGAGACCAGGAATAGTATCGGTATTTGACTGAGACCATCTCCCGGAACCTTCAATACGTTTTTGAACTTTTGCAGAGTAGGAACTCACTATTTTTAAATATTCTGGAAGAAATCCATCTATTTTATCTTTTGTAAAGATATCGGGAATAAGATCTCTCTTCCCTTCTCCAAAAAGACTTTCGATCTGATCGGAAATCTCGTCTTTTTTATCGCCGGGAATTTCGACTTCATCAAGAATTCCCTTCTGAAGTTCTTCGAGAAGATATTTGTTATATCTCATATATGCGAGATCTTCCGTATATTTCTCTGTATTTTTATACTGAGCGATGTCAGTGTCTGAAAGCGTATCTGATTCTTCTGCAAAATCTACGTATAGAACCGAATCATCATACGGAGCTTTTCCTTCAGCAAGAGACTTGTGAAATTCATGATCTTTGTCAAAATATGCAGAAATTTCCTGAGGCGTTCCGCGGATGATTCCGTGCCAAATGTCAGATGTTTTCGAGAAATCGGCATCATTTGGAATAAACATCTTCTGCTCCGCATCCCAAAGGTATGAGGGATCTTCAAAGTCCGTATACGGAAACACCGAAACAAAAGGAACGGTTTCCTTTACGAGCGGGAGCGGAACATCACCAATAATAACGACACCACGAAGGAAAAAGAGCGAATCTTCCTTCAAATATCCTTCGAGATAGAGTTTTTCGAGTACATCAAAAATGCGTTGTGGAGATTCTTCGCTGTTGACTGGGAGAATAAGCGCCTTGGTATCATGGAGTGAACTCTGCACATCTGATGTATATCGATATATTTTTCCAGTAAGATCTCCGCCATCTTCTTTTCCCACATTATAAAGGTCACTCGCAACAAGAATACCTACGAGATCATGTTCGTCATGAGATTTTGCGCTGAGCGCAGAATCATCAAACTGCACCAAAAACGGTGAGAGAAGGACAACCATCATCATGAGCGCAATCGATTTTTTGAGCCAAGAATGTGTCTCGGAAATTCTCTTCAAGAAAAATAGTGAAATATCAGATCATGATACCATAAAATCGAATTTTTATGAAGAGAAATCCCCACAAAAAAATCCAGTTTCACTTTACTTTTTGAGAGAAATATTGAGTTTTTCTACTAACAGAAAAAATAACTGGAGGAAAATGGGGAAAAGAGGTATTCTCTAGTCCCAATTTTTTGTTTATTATAAGGCTCGACAGAGCGATATTTTCCGAGTTTTTCAAAAAATGGCATCAGTTGAAACTCAAAAATCTCAGGCTGAAGAAAATCGGTCAGAAACCACTCGTTTCAAGATAGAAAAATTCTTGGCTGGTGTTCGGGAAGATCCATATTCAAGCAAATATGAACCTGCGTATCGCCAAAAAATGGAGAGAATACTCACATTGCCCGTAAGAGAACAGGAAAAAAGAATCGAAGAAGAAGAGGAGTACATGGCTGATTATCGCAAAATGGAACTTCTTGTTGATAATAGAATTGTTCCACAGTTAGAAATGATGGTACGAGAAGGGACCGCGAGTGAAGTGGGAAAGAGAAAACTGCTCTTTGGCGTACGGGAAGGTCTTATCAATAAAGAATCTGAAGAACTCGCTCTCCCTTCTGGAAAGGACGGTCGAAAAATGAAGCTTGGATTTGTAGAAGGAGAAGTTAAACTATTGCAAAAACTTCATGAAGAAAATAAAAGAATAAAAGCCGCAAAAGATGCTGGAAAAACGGTATTACAAGAGTCATTTTCCTGTAATCAAGAGAAGATATCGTTCTTTACAGATGCTGAGAAAAAAGCTTCTGATGAGATATTCACTCATCAATTCGGAGATTATCTCGATGGAAAACTTGCTGATAAATACACACCTACAACATTTCTGGCGGCAATAGAGACAGAAAGAAAAAAGAGGCAGAAGGAATTTTTGGAGAGAAAGACATTATACGTTGCCGGACAAAAGCCACTGGATGAAATGAAAAGAACATTCGCTACTTTGGGAAAAAGCTTGAATTCCTTTTCAAAAGCTGATCCTGAAAATTTGGTAAGAGCGATCCCCGCATTCTCTCGAAATTTTTCCACGTTCACGCATTTTATAGGAAATTCCGCAGGAAAGGGGCTCATACCTGCCCATTTTGCGCACCTCGCAAAAATCGCAAGCATGGATCTCAAAGCAGCTCAAAATGGACTTGCAGTGCAAGTGACAAAAAAAAAGAAAGATGCCATTGAGCATGAAATGGACTGGAAACGCTCAAAGCTTGCTCATAGAGAGCTTCTTCAGCTATTCCTTATTGTTCCTGGCACTCTCCTCACTCCAGAACTCAGGAAAGAAAAAATGGAAGCGCAGAAAAATATTCAGAAATGCGATGTGGAGATTCCAGCGGAAAAAATGGAGGAAGAAGTGACGAAAGAAAGAAAATATGCGGAAAAATATCTCGATTGGCAGGAATCGTATGAACTCCACACCTCTCTTCTTTCTCGGCTCGAAGCATATGGAGCGGAGAAGACTGATGGTCTTAAGCGCGAACGAGATCTTGTAGAAGAAAACTTAAAAATTTGCGAAGACAAAATCGGCATCAAAAAAGAAAATGGAGAAATCCCTGAGAAAGAAATATCCGTTGAGGATCGCGATAAACTCATAGAAGACATGATTTTTGGAAGAGTGGAAAATGAGGAAAATGGCGACGCGATTAAGTATTTCCTTGCTTACCTTATGGTAGCGCAAGATAGGAAACAGCATCGGGATGAGGGAAAAATGGAAATTGATGAAACCATGACGGACGAGGAAGTATCGAAAAGACATGCAGAAGAAATTCTCAAAGAGGGCAATGATACACGTGATATTCAGCCAGAAGACCATGAAGAGGGAGGTTCCCATCCGATAGAATTGATCGAAGAAAAAGACACCTTAGACGGAGCTCATGAACTTGATCAGCTTGCGACAGAGGAGCAGAAAAAACTCACGAAAGCCGCGAGATCAGATATATATAAACTTTCATTTGAAAGACATAAAGTTCACACTAAAACGACAAGGGAAACTGCGAGAAGCGCAATAGAAGCTTTTGAAAAAGGAGACGCAGTTAGCGTTTCACGTGGTGACGACAGAAACCTTTCATTTTTACAAACTCGAGATGAGGCAGAGCGAGCGATTTCTCATGATCTTTCAGAAGCGTCAGCAAAGATGGGAATAAAGGAGGGATCAACTCGAGAAGGAGTAAGAAAAACACTTGAGAAGATTACGCGTATCGGAAGAACTCAGGCAAGAACCGTTTTGGAAGATGTGAAAAAAGCAGGATAGCTGAGCATTTTTACATATTCTCCTCAAATATTCTCCTTCCAATTCGCACAAGAGTTGCACCTTCTTCAAGTGCGATTTTATAGTCGTGACTCATGCCCATTGAAAGTTCAAATTTTTGTTCATCGAGATAAAAATTATGTATAATATTTTTATACAACTGAAACATGTCTGAAAAATAACTTCTCGCTTCGTGCTGATCATTTGTAAACTTTGGAATACACATAATTCCACAGATTTTTATCGAAGAAAGTTGTTCAATTTTTTTATACGCATCAAGAATTTCCTCTGGGAAAAATCCCCCTTTCTGAGGCTCATGTGAAATATTCACCTGAAGAAAAATAGGTATTGTCTTTTGGAGAGTATTTGATTCTTCTGATATTTTTTCCGCAAGGGAAAGAGAATCAACACTTTCGATAATATCAAAAATTCCTACAGCTTTTTTGACCTTATTCTTCTGAAGGTGTCCAATCATATGGCGTTCTATTTCAGAAGGAATGTAATGGAGTTTTTGCACCATTTCTTGAACACGATTTTCCCCTATTTTTAAAACATGAGACTGAAAAACCTCAGTCATTTCGTCAGAAGTTCTTAATTTTGTTACGACTAAAAGACTTGCCCTTGGATACAGTTTGAGCTCTTTCTGAATTCCTGCAATGTTCTGAGAGATTATCACGTAAGAATAGAATGAGAATGGAAGACCACTATAAAGAAAATCTTTAGAAGAAGGAAGTTTTTTTGAAATCAAGAACTTTTGAAATCAAGAGTCGCCTCTCCTGAGGCGACCTTGGTCGCCCGAGGACGGGCAACTCTTGAAGGAAGCAGTATGACATTTATTATCCGACAGAATGCCTTTTTGATAACAAGCCCCCATTATTTGAACACATAATTTATACATAAATTCTGTAAACATGAACTGAGAAAGTATTCTTGCGTCAAAAATATACTCACTAAAAAGTGCCTAGAAATAGCCATTTCTCAGTGTTTTTTTAAAAATGTATTGCAATTCGTTTTTGTGTGTGCATAAAATATGTGCACATAATCTTTGTTATCATTTTATACAAGGGCATGCTTAAAGCACTTTTTTCTTCAACAACTCGTATAAAACTTTTACGCATATTTCTTCTAAATCCACAAAAAGAGTATTTTATACGTGAGCTTACAAGGTTGCTTGATGAACAAATTAATTCAGTACGAAGGGAGCTTAATAATTTAAAAAAAATTGGGTTTCTGAAGTGTAAGAACAAAGATCGAAAGAAATATTACTACATTGATACTTCATTTCTTATCTTCCCCGAACTCACACTTATCTTCCAAAAAGATAATGCCTCTGGACAAGAAGTCGTAAAACAAGTTTTAAAAATGGGAAAAGTTGAGCTCCTTCTCCTTTCCGGAATTTTCGTGGGAGTACAAGGATCTCCTGTAGATCTTTTTGTTGTTGGCGATATTGACAAAGAAAAGCTAACTGAGTACACTGCCGAGGAATTTTCGCACGAGCATCCCGTTCGTTTTACTGTGCTCTCTCGAGACGACTTTTTGTATCGTATAGAATGCCACGATAAGTTTGTGCACAACCTTATTAATGATGAACGAAGTGTTATTGCGGTAAACAAGATCGAGAAACTCATTGAACAGAAAGAATCACAATAATTTTATTTCTTCATTTTTTGCACTATGGGAACCGTTACTATCGAGGAATTAAATAAATTAGAACTTAAAAAGAAGTTTACCCCCTTCTCTGCAGGGCAGACAGTTCGAGTACATCAAAAAATTAAAGAAGGAGATAAAGAGCGTATTCAGATTTTTCAGGGACTCATTATTGAAACAACAGGTGGACATGGAGTAAACGGGAGCATTACCGTTCGGAAGGTGGTCGATGGTATTGGTGTGGAAAAGGTTTTTCCTATTCACTCGCCCTTTATCGAAAAAATAGAGCTCGTAAAGGAGGCGAAGGTTCGGAGATCTCGAATCTTCTTTATGAGAGGACGTAGTGGAAAGTCAGCAAGGCTTCAAGAGAGGTTCTATTCTGAGTCTGAGCTCGAGTCTATGAAACCGCATGAAGTGACTGAAGCAGAAGTGGAGGAAGCAATTTTGCATCAGAAAGAAGAGGAAGCAAAACTCGCTGAGGTCGAGGGGAAGGGATCAGAAGAGGCTCCCACAGAAGAAATTGTTCAGAAAAAGACCTCTCCAGAAGAAGTTTCTCCTGAAAAAGAGGAAGCTGAAGCAAAATAATCTCCAATTTTTTGATAGAAAGAATCACAAAAATATGAAACACTTTTCAGGAGAGTGCTTTTCTTTAGGAAACGATGCAAAATAGAAAAAACTTTAAAATTCCACCTCAATTCAGCAATATCTGGAAACATTGCAAAATGATGAAATCCGAGGAATCAAGGCTAAAAATCCGCAAACGTACTTTTGGTACGGTGAGGAATTTTTAGCCACAGATGACGAAGGAGTTCGCATTTTGCAGTGTTTCCTTTAATATGGAACAAAAACGAAAAACCCTTCTTATTTTCGGCAATTATGGACTCCCGAATTGGGGAGATGAAGGAATTCTTGCGGGCATTCGAAGGAGAATTGACCAAAAAGCTTGGAAAATTCTGGTCGTTTCGCCATTTATGAAAAATATTGCGATCGAACATAAGCTTTTGGCAATTCCACCGCCGCCAAGCACCATTTTCTCTCTTGGAAAATGGATACTGACAGGAAAATTTTTCAAAACATATACTGCCGTTAAAAATGCTGATTTGGTTATTTTTGGAGGAGGAGGACTTTTCCAAGAACTTCCCAAAAAAGCGCTTTCTATTTGGAGAAGGTATTTTCGATTCTGTGTATTTTTTAAAAAACGAATTCTCCTCATCGGGAATTCTTTTGGACCATTCCGTTCACAGAGATCACTCCGAAAAACGGGAAACCTCCTTTCTTCAGCATCATTCTGTTCAGTGCGAGATGAAAATTCCTTGAATATTTTGAGAGATATGCATTTCCCTGCCGGTCGCTCATTTTTGGCAACTGACGCGGCTTTTCTGCTTCCAGCAAAAAGAAGTGGACCATTAAAAAAAAGTGGAATTCTTATTTGTCTTCGTAATGGCGATCTTTCCAAAGAGTACCTTGATGAAATTCGAAAGTTTTGTCGTCAAGTGGAGAAGAAAAAACAAAAAGTTGAATTCCTTCCGATGCAAATAACGAGGAGTGCAGATGATAAACTTGCGGCGAAACTCGGAATTCCGCTTTTTCTTCCAAAAAATCTCACCGAAGTTCGGACAAAAATTGCTGAATCAGAGTTCCTTCTCGGAAATAGGCTCCATTCAGGAATATTCGCAATGCTCTCTTCTACGCCATTCCTCATAATCCCCTCTCGCCCGAAAATACAAAACTTTTTTACATCGTGTGGACTTCCCAAAATGCTTCTTTCTGGAAAAATTACCGCTCAAAAAATTATGAAAAAATATGAACATCTGAAAAAAGCAGGACTCCCACTCAAAAAAGAAATTAAGGGCGCAGTAAAAAGGGAAAAAGAAAAGTGTTCGTACTTATTCCCTGATTTTTTGTAGAAACAGTATCAGAGTGCTGTTCCTGTCCTATTCTCTGAAGTATTTTGAGCACGATCTATAAAAAGTACACCATTGATGTGATCGACTTCGTGCTGAACAACACGAGCGTTGAATCCCTTGAGATTGAGAATGCGCTGACGTCCTTTGAGATCCAAAAATTGGACAGTGATTTCACTCGAACGGCGGACAATTCCCCATATTCCGGGAAGAGAAAGACACCCTTCCTCTCCACTTTCACATTTTTCTGAAAATGAGAGAATCTCCGGATTTATCATTTCTAAAAATGTTCCCGAAATCTGAGCGATAATAATACGAAGATTTTCTCCAACCTGTGGAGCAGCAAGCCCTACTCCTCCTTCTTCTCGTACAGTCGCATGCATTTTTTCCAAAAGTTTTTTAATATTTTTTGTAATTACACGAACTTCTTTCGATTTTGTTCGAAGAATTTTGTTTTCTGAACCGGTGAAAAGAGGAAGAGCTTTTGTCGACATGGAAAAGTTAGTTGTAAGTTGTCAGTAGGCAGAAGGCAGAAGGCGGAAGGCAGAAGGAGAATCAACAAAGCAAAGTATATGAAAAATTCTCACAGAATTGCAAACTGACTCCAGTTCTTTTTTTAAATCAGTGGGAAATTTTATGAGGACGACTTCATTGGGTTTTACGAGGAGAAGCTAAGACACTCGCTAATTTTCTCTTATAGTCGTCATCCCGGGATGACGCGGAGAGGAGGACATTAGGAAGACATTTTCTCAAATGGTGGAAGGATTTTTGTGAGTTGTTGCTTGCAAACTTCCGTATTTCTAAAATTTATGCTTAAAAAAATTTTTTGAGAAATTTGCGTGTGATCCACACGTGGACGCATAACCCAAACGGAAAGAAAATTACCACGACGAATTTCTGAGACTGAGCCATAATTCTCATTCTTCATTCATACTTCGTAATTTTATCGAAGGCTTCACTTTTTTATTGGCAATCGGTATAATGCCGCAGATTTTTACATTTTCTATGGATTCCCAAAAAATTCGCGCTGGTGCCAAAATTCTCATTAGTGATGATCCGTACGTCGTTATGAGCTATGTTCATTCCCACATGTCACAATCGGTTGGGAAAATGGTCGTAAGAGCAAGGAATCTTCTTACCGGAAATGTTCTCGAAAAAACATTTTTCTCTGGAGAAAATGTGCCAGAAGCAGACATTACCATGAATTCTGCTCAGTTTCTCTACGGACATGGAGATGAGTACAGTTTTATGGACAACCAGACGTATGAACAATTTACGTTTGATAAGAAAAAACTCGGAGATGTCGTTGATTTTCTCACGGAAGGACTTGAGGTCAAAGTGATGAACTGGAATGGAAATCCAATCAACATCGCGCCTCCTTCTGTGGTAAATCTGAAAGTGGTGGAGACAGAACCTGGTGTTCGTGGAGATACTGCTTCCGGCGGATCAAAACCAGCAAAGCTCGAAACCGGAATGGTGGTACAAGTGCCATTTTTTATTAATACTGACGACGTTCTCGAGATCAACACGGAATCGAGGTCGTATAAGTCGAGAGCATAGGGAAGGAATTAGGAATTAGGAATGGCTTTGTTGCACAAATAAATTGTACGGGAATAGGAGTATGTCTAAGATGAGGAGGAACAATAACCTCTTTCAAAATGAAAAAGAAATCCTCACTTAGACAGAGATATCGTATCGCAAATT
>JACRHZ010000032.1 GCA_016220175.1 Candidatus Peregrinibacteria bacterium | reverse complement strand
CGAAATTCTACAGATTTTAAGTATTTCTCCATTTGATAAAATGCCCTTAGCTAAGCTGTTTTCTGAAGATCGTTTGCAAAACCTCGATCACGTTTCCCTAGAACAGGCTCAGTTACCAGAGATTTAACCGCCCACTACTGAGTCTCACTATTTAACCAAAGCAAAAGAGTTTGTATCAGAATTAGGCTTGAAGAAGGCTAGAACAGTACCTAGTGGTTCTGTGTTGGTGACTTGCATTGCTGGAAGTTTAAGTTGTATTGGCAATGTTGGTATGTCGGACAGAGAAGTCGCTTTTAACCAGCAGATCAATGCGATTGTTCCTAATGGCGATGTTGATCAAAGTTTTTTGTATTCACAGATTTTGTTTGGGAAAAAACTATTTCAGAAGGCATCTACTAACAGTATGAAGGGTATGTTAAGCAAAAGTAGTTTTTCAGAAATCGAATTAATGAAGCCTGACATTCAGCTCCAAAAAAAGTATTCTGCAGTATTTTTAAAAATTGAATTGATTAAACAGCAAATGCTCAAGCAATCCGAGCAGCTTGAAGCGAATTTTAATAGTCTAATGCAGGGGGTTTTTAAAAATTAATATGAGTAAAGTTGCAAAATCTACATTTACGGCCATAAATCTTTCAACTCGTTTTAAAGCGATTCTTACGGGTATTTTATTAGCAGAAACAATCTTTATATCCAAAATAATCGGTGAAAGATTTGTTTACTTGGTTGAATTAAACAGTGGATTAAATTGGGTTTGGTGGCTTTGTATAGCATATCTTTGCACATTATTTTATTTTCTTTTTAGAAAGGATTTGTGGCTAAGCGCAAAGGTGCTATTGACTAGTTGGAGGATCGATTTGCTGATTCTGTTGTGTGTTGGTGTATATATTTCGTATGTTTTTGGTGGATTTGGTATAAATAATTTTTCAAAAGTGATGGGATGGTTATCTTGGGAAGAATTGAGAGCCATTCTTTTCCTGCCGTTTTTTGTGGTTGTCGCAATTTTAATGCGCAAAATCCAAATAAGATTTTTAAAGAAAAAGGATCCAGATTCACTGTTTATGAGTGATAAAGAAGGAAGATTTAAAGAGGATGATGGTTTCGGATTTCTTCCTCAGGCTCAGCAATTTGCAGAGCGAGTTTTTAATCAGGGCTCATCTGATAGTTTAGTTTTCGGCATTGATGCTCCTTGGGGTACGGGCAAGTCAACGTTTGTCAATTTTTGCAAAGAATATTGGAGTGAAAAATATAAAGATCAAATGATTGTTTATAGCTTCGATCCTTTGAGGTATGAAAGCCAAAATAATTTGCTTGAGAAGTTTATTAATGGGCTTGTTCGGGAAATAAAGAGTAATGTGTTTGCTCCCGAACTTGAGACGCTGCTGTCGAAATATGAAAGATATTTGAAGGATCCAAAGGTGTCTTTCTCTTTTCTTGGATTAAGTTTAGATATTCCGTTAGGATGTGAATCCATTGACGAAATATTTGAGAGACTTGAAACAGTTTTATTGAATTTGAATAAGAAAATAGTCATTGTCGTGGACGATCTAGACCGTTTGAATTTTTCCTCGATCAAAGAAGTTCTTTTTGTAATAAAAAAATCATTTACGCTGCCTAATTTGTCCTATGTTTTGTGTTATGACACTGAAAATATTTCTGCACTTGAAAGAAAAGATTTTGATACAGAAAAAATTATCGAATTTTTGGAGAAGTTTGTGAATGTAAAAACCAGTATATTTTTAGATAATGAAAAATTATTTCACTATTTTACTGAACATAAAAGTGATTCCATCTCGAAAAATCGTTTGGCTGATCCGGTATTGGTTTCAAAGGCAGTCGACGGTTTAAAAGACATTTTAAAAGCAGAAGACTTTTATTGTTATTTACCGTTTATTGGAGATGCGCGAAAAATAAAAAGGTTAATAAATACAATCTTGCTTCTTGAGGTTGAAAAAACCGACTTCGATAATACCGATTTTGATAAACAGGACTTGATCCTCCTTTTGCTCATCTATATCAATTATCCAAATATTTTTAGAAAGATTTATAATACTGAAACTGGCCGCAAAAATGGATTCTTTTCTGTAATTTACGAATATGGGCAAGGACAGGGGACATATAAAAATTCAGAACAATATAGTGAATATTTAACAGCGCTAACTGAAAATCAAAAGTTCATTTTGAATAAAATCTTTAGTGTTAAGGAGAGATTAAAAATTGCAAATGGAGGTTTTAATATGAATCAGATTACGCGGGAAATGGAAACCTCGTATGCATGTTTTAACGGATCGCTTTGGAGTTCCGGAGGAAGAAATTTAGAGGAATATTTGAATCTAATAACCAAAATTTTTCGACCATTGCAGACTGATCAATATAAATTTTATGTCAAAATTAAGGACGAAGTTCTATCTAATGCGAAAATCGCAGATGTTCTTTCTAAAAAAGAGTTTTCTTCTGAATATAGGGAAACGACTCATGAGCAACTATGGCGGGTTTTAGTCAATACTCCGAGTCAGGAATATACGCCTGAAAAATCAAAGGAAGTAATAACCTATGCACTGCAATGTTTACCAAAACATTCTCTTCTTGAAATAGAGAGTCAGGGAATTGGTTTTCGTAATACATTAATATTTTTTATTGTAAAACTTCTTGAGCAAGTTGGTTGGACGGATAAAGAAGGTAAGCATTCTTCACATAATACTGATGAAAACGTCATTAAAATTGCAGATTGGATTTTTGGTGAAAATTCTCATTCCGGAAATGACATTTTAAATGTTTTATGTGATGAAAGTAGAGGCATTGCTGGTCTTTATGATTTATTACTATTTAGGCTGCGATGTTGTTCTGATCGTGGAGGAGATATTTTTAACTTATCACGAGCTCTTTCGAAGCATGGCGATCTACAGGCTCCAACTGAGGGGAAAATAAGCCAAATTGTAACAGAAGAAATGCGTGAGCTATCTCAGAAGGTTTTTCAGATATTTAAATCACTTTTTATAGATAAAGAGAAAAATATATTTGATGAAATCGATGGTTTGACAATGGAGAAGGTATGTGGTGATTATTTAAATTATGTTCAGTCAAAAGTAACATCTGGAGAGATAACAACTATTGATTCTTTGTTTCTTTCATTAAAATCCAGACTTAAAGCCTTTATCCTTTATCAACTTGGGAATATTTATATTAATCAAGGCATAGGTTGTGGGTATTACGATCTGGATGGGAAAAAGGATGAGAAAGGGATTCAGAAAGCAATGAATGATTATTTATTAGGATTTTGTTTCAATGTCGAAAAAAACGCGAATAATTACATGCACTTTTTGGATTATTTACTTATAAATTTTACGCATTCTTATGGAGAGTCACATGAAACTAAATATGTGCCTCATCTCGGCGAATTTACCAAGGTATTGGATAAAGATAGATTGGCCACTTATTGGAAAGAAAACAATGCCGCAATTAAAGCTAAAAATTATCAAGATCAAGATAGACAGGTTGTAACTGCCAATTATACAGCGAATTACAAAGATGATTTGAAAAATACTTATGAAGAGCTTAATAAATTGCTTGAACAAAAAGTGAATGATGAAGTTGTTCCTGCTTCATAACATGATTCCCTTGCCCACCTGTTCCAAATCGGTATAATTAGCTGGTAAGTTTCAGTCTTTAAAGACACATATTCGTCCGGAAGGGCGGAGCCAACGTGTCTTTTTTTGTTTGAAACTTGCAACACTTGTAACACGGCGACCATGCAAGGCAAAAAAGCTACAAAGGGCGATAAGAAGGCATTTCTTGAACTTTTGCAGAAACGTAAAGGTATCGTGACTTTGGCATGCAAAGAAGCAGGCATCAATCCCGTAACTTTTTATCGTTGGCAAAGCAGTGACCCAGAATTTGCGCAGGATGCAGACCAGATTCGGGATGTTGAGATCGGGATAATTGCAGAGGATAGGCTGGCGGAAGCGATTATTGTTCGTGGCGATCTGAATGCCGTGAAGTTCTACCTGCAATCGCGCAACCGCAAATACATGCAGAAAATCCAAACCGAATCTTTTAAAGATCCCACCAAGGCTTTGGCTGATTTGCTGAGCCTTTAGGTGTAAAGACAAGATCTACATACATATGTACATACACATGGAACCGTTGAACGGAAAATCAGGCGATTTGAGAGGACTTACTCCGTTTGGAGCGGTTGTGGCCGATTATCATGGTGTTGCGAAACGTGAGGCGGTTTTTGAGGCTTTGTGGGAGTTTGAGCAAGCGGTTCCTTTTTTCAAAAGCCATTTTGGTCTGAATGAAACCGAGTTGTGGGCGTTATTTTTACAGACAGGGATTGATGCTAAGCGCATTATGGAGGAGCTTTCGATCCAGTCAAAAACGGTTTATCTGGGGGACGGTGAGGATTTTGAGCCTGAAGAAGAATATTACTACACGCCTCAGGCAGGCTTGCTTTGGGAGAATTGGCGCGGTTTGCGTTTTTTCATCAAAGATAGGGCAAAACTGGATGGCTATTTACAATCGAACAGGATAAAACGCTTTGAGACTTTTTCTGCCGATATGCAGAAATATGAAGGGATTGTTCTTGATTTTACGAAAAATGAAGTTCGGTTGAAAGACAATGTGATCGTTAAAATCGGGATCAAATCGGCAAGGTTGGCGAGATTCATCCTTGGTAACAGAGGTAAGAAATTCACCTATGAAGAGTTGGCTGATTTATTGGGTGAAAGCACAGTTTGTGCGGATTGGCGCAGTTCATTCAATTACAAGCGAAGCCTCGATAAGCTCTTTGAGCGTTTGAACCGAAAACTTGGGAATAAGATTTTTCACTTCTCAAATGACAGTGTTTTTGTGGAGGCTTGAAGCGCATGTCGGGAAAATGTCGGTTCCGTGTCGGTGAAAGTTGGGACTTAAAAACAGAAAATGGCCGTGACGATACATATTCGTTTCGGCCATGGATACACATGAACAATTAAAAGCAGGCGAACTTACGGAAACGCAAAAGAAGGATTTGCGTGCTTTTTTTGAGCCTAAATACAGGTGTGAATTGACCGATCAGGAGTTGTGGGAAATCCATTTCAATCTGACGCGATTTTTTATTGCCATCAATCAAGTTTCTTAATTTTTTATCACATGAATATGCAAATCTCATACTTTCAAACGGCGGACTGGTACCTTTTTGTTTGGCTTATTGCCAATCGTTTCGAGGTGAAAGCCATCGACAAGCAGAACAGAAATAAATGTCTGTTCTTTTTCGAGGATTCGCACGAACTTACGGATGCAGTCGAGGCTTTCTGGCAAAACAGCAATGTCAGGGTTCAGGATTTTATTCTGGCCGTGAAAAAGGCCAAGGTTCTGCTTCATGCTGACAGTTTCTAAACATTAACCGAAGATACACATGGAGCAGGACGGATTTACCAAAATACCGAATGAAATACTGGAAGAGATGGCGCGGTCCAGAATCTTTACCGAAAAGGCCAGAGTCTTTTTTGTGATACTTCGTAAAACTTCGGGCTGGAATAAGGAGCAGGACTGGATTGCTCTTTCGCAGTTTGTGAAAATGACCGGCATTGATAAACCGAATGTTTGCAGGGCTTTGCGCTCGCTTCAGCGGAATCGAATCGTTGTCAAAACTGACAATAAATACAGGATTAACGGCATACCTACGCAATGGGAGATATTGTCAAAAGGGACAACGTTTATCACAATGGACAATTGCCTTTATCAGAAACGACAACCGAGATTGTCCAAATCGACACATACAAAAGAAACTGTAACAAAACACACTGTTAAACAAAAGACACTTGGAGATGGAGCCTTGACGGCTCTCAATTCACAAATGAATGAAAATCAATTTGAAACTTTTTGGCATGATTATCCGAGAAAAATCAATAAACAGACCTGTAGAAAAATATTTCTGGAATTGGATTCGGTTCTTTTTGTAAAAATCATGACCACATTACAAAGACAGCGTTTTTCGGAAGAATGGGAAAATTGTGACGGCAAATTTATTCCGTATCCCGTGAATTGGCTGAATAACAAACGTTGGGAGGATGAAGTCTGATTTTTCGCTTATCCACTAGCTATTCCAGTTCTTTAGCGCATTGTGTCCTTAACTTATAAGATATATATGCAGAAAACAGTCATCTATTGCCGCAAATCCTCGGAAAGCGATGAAAGACAAGTGCAGTCGCTTGATGACCAACAAACGGAATTAAAGAATTTTATTAGCCGTTTTAACGAATATGCCCGAACTCCCGATGAAAAATTTCAGGTTATGGAAACGCTGACGGAAAGTTATTCCGCGAAGAAATCGGGCCAAAGAATGGTTTTCAATGATTTGATCGAAAAGGCGGAGAATCGCAAATTTGATTGTATTTTGGTTTGGTCCCTTGACCGTATTTCCAGAAACGGAGGCGATGTTGAGCGGATTATTTCTCTTCTGGAGTCAGGCAAAATCAAGCAGGTGCGTACACCCTCGCAGGAATTCAAAAATGAACCGTTCCATAAATACATGCTGGTGCAGGCGGTCGCGAATGCGAAGCTGGAAAATGACCAGAAAGGCGTGAACGTTGTGCGCGGACTGAAGAGCAAAATCAGGGATGGAAACTGGATCGGTTGGGCCAGAATCGGTTATTTGAACTGTGGCGACCGAAAAGGCAAAAAGTGGGTGGATAAAGATCCTGTGAGATTCGAGATTCTCAAACGTTTATGGGAACTTTTCGCTACTGGAACCTACAGTATGCCTGCCATCAAGAAAAAAGCCGAAGAAATGGGGCTTCGTGCCAGACCGACCAAAGCGACTCCCGAAGGCTCATTTGTCGGGATTAATACCTATTACAATCTTTTTCGCGATGTTTTCTTTATCGGCAAAATGCAGGTTGGGAAAAAGCAGGGAGTTAAGTCTTTGCAGGATATTAAGGAGATGATTCTGAAGAATGAGATCAAAGGTGAAGTTTTTGAGGATTATGCGATTGTTCAGGGCAGTCATCCGCCGATGGTGAGTGAAGAGCTGTTTTATCGAGTGCAGGAAATCTTGAAAGAAAAAGGACTTTCGCATTTTGCCCGTCCAAAAACCAAGGAGTTTGTTTTTGCCGGAATGATAAGATGTGGTTATTGCGAAGGTTCGGTGGTTTGTGAGGAAAAAGTGAAATATCGTTGTTATAAATGCAATCGCTGGATGACGGCTTCAAGTTCTCTACGCATTCCGACGCGTTGTGTAGCCTGTGAAGAACTTTTGAACAAGGAAACTTTTCAGCATGTGAAAAATCACGCATATGCCCACTGTACGGGTAAAAAGCGTGGCGGTAAGGCTTGCGCTCAACTTAATCATGGCACTGGCAGGCCGAAAGTTTCTGTGGCTTTGAGTGACCTTGAAGAGCAGGTTGATGCACTATTGTCGCGCTTGAGCATGGATGAGGCGGTTTATGACTATTGTATTAAGACGCTTAAATCCGAGCATTTTCAAAATAGCATCATGCAGTACCATTCTTTGACCGCTTTGCAGAAAGATCACAAGCTGGCTCGTGGGAAAATGGATAAACTGGTGGAAATGCGCCTGAATGGCGAGATCGACGCGGAGCTTTTCGCCAACAAGAAAAATGAGCTGGAAGCGAAACTCGGTGAAGTCATGAAAAAGCTGGAATCACTCAATAAAAACAATACCGACTGGGTCGCACAAACCGAAAATTTCCTGAATATGGCTTCCAAAGCGAGGTTTGTCTTCAAAACCGGAACTATTCACACAAAACGCGAAATTCTCAAATCCATGAGCTCGCACATTTTTTTGAAAGAGGGAAAACTGAACTTTACGCTTCGAAAACCCTTTGACGTACTCATCAAAGAAGGGCTGAATGGAGCCGTTAATGCGAACGTTGAAAATAAAATTCAAGCATTTGACTTGCACGAGAAAAAGACGGCAAACGCTTTGTTTGACCCGAAATTTTCTGAATGGCTCCCCCGACTGGGCGTTATCCGAACTTTCTTTCTTATCTCATAATATTTTTTTAAGGTATTCGCTTTTTTCAAGAGACCAGCTCTATGACGACTTTTTCCAAATAGGAAATGTCGTGATGAAGTTGGTGCTTGAGTTCTTTTGTGATTTTCTCAATTTCCTGAAAGCTTCCTTTCGGATCGACCTCAAGCGCTATTTCAGTATACACCCGATGCCCTACCCATCTCGCCTTGACGCTTTTTACAGAATGGACACCTTTTGTTCCCATTGCAACGTGCTCAATTTTGTGAATTATTTCTGGCTCGATACCATCCAAGCTTCTGAAGAGAACCGATTTTACTGAATCCCAAACAATAAAGAAAATGGCGATGGTGATCCCCAAACCCACCAAAGGATCCGCAAGAGGGAAACCAAACCAAATTCCAAGCGCGCCAAAAAGAACGGCAAGACTCGTCCAGCCATCAACGCGCGCATGATATCCATCTGCGATAAGAGCGGCGCTCTTGATCTCTTTTCCAACCTTAATACGGAATATCGCTACCAATTCATTCCCCAAAAAACCAACGAGAGAAGCAATGATAATCATTCCCAAATGGCTTACTGTTTGTGGATGAAAAAAACGATCTATTGCCTGATAAGCCGCCACTACTGCGCTGAGAAAAATAATCAAAATAATGATAAGTCCTGCGAGATCTTCCACTCGTCCATAGCCGTAAGGAAAACGAGAAGTCGCTTTTCTTCGAGAAAATAGAAAAGCAATTCCGAGTGGAAGAGCCGTCGCCGCATCGCCAAAATTATGAATCGTATCAGCGAGGAGAGCGACGCTCCCAGAAATAATTACCACAATGCTTTGGAGAAGCGCTGTTATCGCAAGACCGATAAATGACCATTTAATAGCCCATAAACCACGAGCTGAGGTCGTGAGAGTGGCATCTACAACTCCATGTGTATGATCGTGGGTATGGTCGTGTTCTTGCATAAGAGAAACAAGATGAATTTATCCTAACCCATGAATGGCATAAAAATCACCTCAAAATTCTGAAGGTGAATAAGTGTTCACTCTCTTCACCGTGTTCACTTATTTTATGAGTCCCCAGTTGTCCAAAAAATATCGCATTTCATGATCCATATTGCCGAGATAAATTTTCCCTTCTCGAAATTTGATGGTTACGCGATAACGAGTTCCGCTCAAGATTTCTAATATCGCTTTCTCGTGAACTTTTTTCTCTACTTCATGAAATGGCAGGATCAAAAAACGGTTCTGTTTTTCGCCATGCAAAACAAAGATGTAAAACACATTTCCGTTACTGTGCCTTTCAAAAGACACTTTACGAATATCAAAAGTATAGGTGTGAAAGCGATTGAGGTTTGATGTTTTGACCTGAATGCCAAACAACTGATTATCTTTTACCGCTACGATGTCCATGCCCACATCCACACTCATGATGCTTGCATTGAAGCCACGAAAAAGGAGCTCGCTACAAACTAAATGTTCACCTCCTTTTCCAGTGAACCCGCCAGCAACAACAATTTTTTCTTCTTCCTGCTTTTCTACCTCAATAATTTTGGCGTTTTCTTTGATTTCTTTTTTATGCGGATTGAGAGAAAAAGTCCCAGGCGCTGTTCTGAGAAAATCAGATCCGGCACATTTATTTTTAATATCCATCGCAATTTGAGCATTCATCGTACCTTCTGGCGTTGATCCTTCAGTTTCAAGGAGCCCTAATTCCAAAGCTAACCTTGTAATTTCGTTATAATGCAGAGGCTTCTTTGTTTTTTTCAAGACTTCAATCGCAGATTGTTTAAAGGTATTCATATTACGGTCGATAAAATTCTTGATATAGCCGATCCACCAACAAATCCCAGAAAATCTCTGCATCTTTTGGAAATACCTTAATGAATACCAAAAATGTTACTATTTGTTTTTTATGTACCTCCACCTCACGATAAATCCTTTTATACAAATCAATGTCTTCTGGCTTTTGGGTAGTACAGTCCTGTGCCTGATTTTTGTTATCTATTTTTATGACTCCTTCGAAAATATTATTCAATTTAATGTCTCGAGAAGAAGATTTTCTACAGTTCTGTAATGGATTTTCACCATTTTCATCTTCAGCACTGATAATATCTTCTAAAATCCTATCAAGTGAATCTGAACCGAATATTTCCTCTAAAAGTAATGACAAGTAAAAGAATTTTTCTTTTTTGCTCTTTTCGAAGAGAACGACACGAAAGAGTTCTTCTATAAGTTCCCTTGGAGAGGATTTAATATCCATATCTTCAAAAGATTTTATATTTTTCATAAAATAAAATTACAATGAAAAAATACTGCGCCTTTACTGAAATATCTCATTCAAACTATTCTTGAGTTCTGATTCTATTTATTTTGATTGTATTATGCAAAAATAATCTGCTCGACTTGTTTCTGCGCCTCTACCAGAACTTGAGTCGCTTGCGCGCGCAGAGTGCGTATTTTTGAGTAAGACAACTTTATAGCATTTGTGATTTTCTCTTGAGCATCCAAAGGAGGGAGCGGAAATCTAAATGATTTGAACTCTTCGGAGTTTATATTTGGCTGACCAGCGGGTCGTTGAATAAGATTCTTCCATAATGCGTAATATCGCGTTTTTGTAAGATAGAAAACATAGTCAGGAAGAACCTTCTTGGGATCAATTTTGAAACGTATCAGATAGCCTGCAAAAATTGCTTTACCATCATGATCTTTATAAAGATATGTTTTTCCTGCCGTTGCTCCGCTTCTAGCAAAAAGTAAATCATCCTGCTGTAAAAAATACTTATCTTCAATATGTTCGGCGGTTTTCCAGTCATTGTTTCTGAGCTCCCCATTTTCATCAATGTCGGTAATTCTTATATAGCGGATATTTTGATCTGGATCACCCGCAATAGACCGCTCATTCGCTCCATATTGAGGTGGTTGAGAAATGACATCAGAGACGGTTACAAACGGATATTTTGATTTGAGGTTTTCAAATATTGAGTAGTCACGTAAATATATGGGATCGAGGCGTGTTTGGATTTCATCGCTCCAAATTTCAAAGACCTTTTCTGTCCCTCCTTTTGAAATTTCTATCCCAAGCTCGCCAAGAACGAAGCTATCGATGGAAACGAGGATTTTTTCAACTTCCTCCTCTTTTTTTCGCTTTTCTGTATAGGCTTTTTGAATAAGAGATAAAACTTCTCGCTGTACTGCTTCGGCTGGAAGCGGAATAAGTATACTTTTTACAGCATCCTGCGAGAGACTGCCCATTATTGCTCCTACTTTTTGATTAAGAAACTGCTTTTGACCTATGCTCGAATTTAAAAATGCCTCTATGTATTTGGGGTCAATATCGTCACGATTCAAGCGGATGAGAAAAATCTCCGAACTGATTATTGCATCAAGATCACGATCAAGAGCAACGGCAATACCGTATGTACCCTTTCGTGTCAAAAGAATATCGCCTTTGCGTAATTGGATTTCCTTACTGATTTCCGAAGATACAAGCGAAACCTTTTTTACATCGCTAAAATCTATTTCATACGGCTTAATATTCGCAACTCTCAAATAGTCCGTTATGCCATCTTCTTCAAAATCGCGATAATCGAGTCCATTTGTAATCGTTGCAATAATATTCCCGAACGGATCGGCTTGCGTTTTTTTCAACACTTTTGTTAGTTCCTTGAATTTAGGATGATAGAAGAAAGGATCAATACGCCCGATTATCTCATCGCTCCATATCTCAAATATTTCCGGTTTTGTTGTTGCTACTTGATTCATAGCTTTTAAAATTCGAGATACTGCTTCAAAATCTCGCCCAAATCATTCTTTGAGTCTTTGCGCCCTATCGCGTCATACCCAATATGGTCGGCAATCGCCATAAAGATTTTATAGCGTCCAAGTTTTTCCTTTATACTTTTTCGTCGCACAAAAACAAGGGAGGATTTTACGCCCGCGCCGAAGTGCGTAAAAGCAAATTGCGGAAGCGAAACGACGGCTAAAATCTGACAACGCTCCATCAGAAAATCGCGGACATACTGGAGCGATGAGTTGGTCAAAATGCCATCCGGCAAAACTATTGCCATTCGACCTGTTTCGGGTTTCAGGAAATCAATACATCGTTCGATAAATAGAATTTCTGTTTTTTGGTTATCGCGGATTTTCTTGCCGTTTTGAGCAAGCACGAACCTTTCAAGGTATGGATGCTCACTTCGTTTTACCGTCGCACCAAATGGCGGATTGGTAACGATAAAATCAAAATGATTTGGCGCAAATCCACGGTTTTTTATTGTCATTTTCTCAATGTCGTTGAGCGCATCAAAACCGATGACGTTAGTGTGTCCATCGTCGTGAATAATCATGTTCATTTTGGCTACGCGCGCAATGGAATCATTTATTTCAATGCCGAAAAGATTGTTTTGTGCAAAATCGTGCCAATATCGTCTGTGCTCTCCTGTCTCTGATTGTTCTTTATCTTGTGGATAGTATTCGTCTGCTTGACGACGGATTTCATCGAGTGCATGGAGAAGAAAACCACCGGAGCCACACGCGGGATCGAGCACGAAATCGTCATTCTTTATGCTCATCATTTTGACAGCAAAGCTTACGATATTACGTGGAGTGAAAAATTGACCACTTTTACCTTTGAAAAAATCCTCCATGAAATGCTCGAAAGCAACACCTTTGGTGTCAAGGTCAGTTTTATCAAGCGAGATGCTCTGCAAGTGTTCAACGACGGTATAAAGCTCCTCTGGCTCAACTTTCAAACTTTCTTTAAAAACTTCAGGGTCTTTTATCTTTGCTTCTTGATATAAATTATCTATTCGCTTGTAAACACTCGCGGCGCTTTCATGGGTTTTGATCTGAAAGTCATAAGGTTCTCCGGCTTTCCTTCCTTTTTTCTCATCTCTAATTTTTACGAAAATAATTTTTGCAAATTCATCAAATGCTGTCGTTGGTGCACGCTTGCCACCCGCCCATAATGTATCTTGGGATTTTTGAAAAGTTCGCTTTAGGGCTTGTTGATCGATCGGCTTCAGATCCGACTTTGAATCGCCTTTCTTGTAGCGAAATTCTTCAACTTTACCGTAGGAAATCGGAATATCTGTGATAGTCGCTTTTTCCGGCTCCTTATCATTCCAAACAGCCGTTTCCATAGCGCGCCGAGTATTCCCAGCGACGCAGTTTGAGAACGGAGCATGGAGAACTCGCGCATTGGCTATCGCTTGTTTGGTGGCTTGCTCAAATTCTGCGTCGGAAATACCATCTTTTTTACACTCAATGACAATATACGGTTTTGTCTGAGAGTCATTTTCGTAAACAACGATGTCTGCATAGCGTTCAGGTGTTCGATCTGGCATTTCTACTTCAAGTCCAATATTCGTAGCCGGATAGCCATATTTTTCAACGAGATCAAAATAATATTCGGCACGGATTTTTTCTTCGGGATCCTTTAGATTTTCCTTGTGACCGGACGGAAGATATTCAATTTTTGTTCCATCGTTATGGAGACGAAAATATCCCTTCCTTTCACCGTCCTTCAAAATTTTTTCAAAAATATTTTCCATTTAGACGGATTTGAAGATACACGCCAAGAATAAGCACCAGCGATAGTACACCAACAATCATTGGTTCTCAATAGAAGGTGTAATGAGGAATATAAACATGTGAAAGAATCTATCCAACAACAATTCGGGCAACAGGTGAGGACTCTACGCAGTCGGAACGAGCTAACTCAGGAGAAGTTGGCACAACAATCAGGCGTAAGTTTGAAGTACATCCAGAGAATAGAAGGGAAAAAGCCTCCAAATACTGGTTTGGAGACCTCTCAAAAATTGGCGAGGGGATTTGGGATTCCTCTTTGGGAATTGTTCAGATTTGAAAAAAAGCCTCTCAAAAATAAAAATCAGTGAGTTCTTTGCAGACTTAAAAAAAAGTTGTACATTACAATCAATTTTATGAGTATGCGAATATGGCAAAAGGACTACCATGGATAAAGTTCATTGACCGAACAAAAGACTTTCTCCCAGAATATTTTAAAAATAAAGGCATTGAATATCCCTTCTCAGATAATACGAGCAGTGAACAAATTTTGGAGTACATAAAAACCCTCCATAAAGATTCACAGCGAATAATTGAGAGTGATTTTTTGATAATATCAGACTTTTGCTCTCATAAGGGGAGTCTTGATATTCATACAGAAGCGACAAACCAAAATATAATTCTTCCTCAATATAATGCTGAGGAAGAACTGGTGATGTGGCTTTTTTTATACCACAGAAAACTTCTTAATGAATTGAGAGTATGGGATAAGGTTAATATCTCTAAGAATTGGGAGGTAGAGAATATTGATTTTTCTGATAATATTCAGGATATTCAAAAAAAAGAGGAAGAACTTGCCATCGAGATTAAAAAACATTTCAAAAAAGAAGAAAATCGCATCATTAAGTGCGATGTAGAATCATTTATACAGGAAGATCGAATTTGTTTTGTTGCCTATCCTGAAGGGCTACCAGCTACAATTTCGAAATATAAAGAAGACACCGAAGAAATTTCGCATGTAACAGAGCGTCCTGTATCAGAATTTTTCTTCGTGATTTATCCGAAAAAAGGAAAATTATGGTTTAAATCCAATACTCATTACAAATGGGAACGGATCAGAGATGTAAAAAAAGTATTTGTGGAAGACATTCTGGAAAAAGAATTTGATGACGAACTTGAAAATAAACAGTTTGCCCTTTGGCAGTTTCTGAATAGGCAATTTGGAACAACCCTTAAAGAAAAGGCAAAAGCAAAAGGAAAGGTAGAATTCATTAAACTTCAGTATATAAGCGTTAAGGACAGATACCAAAAGAAAGAGATGGTTGCATTAAAAGCAGAGGGGACAGACGACCCGAATGAAATTTATGGAATGATGAATAAGCATAATGTTTATGCACCTAATGCTTTTGTCCAATCTGTAAAGATACAAGTAAAATTTTCAGGTGAAGGCATAATAGGGAATCATACTTTCAGCCTTGGTTTCCCTAATTATTGTAGCCTTGGAGGGAGTGAAGAAGATCAGCTTTGTTGGGAATATATTGAAAATTGGGGAATTATTAAGGGTACTGATTTAGAAGCTAATATTTGGCAGTTTTTAAAAGAAAAATCTTCCCCATATTTTGATTTTTGGAACATGGAAGGCAAGCTTAAGAAAACATTTGAGATTCTCAAAAGGGAAAATATGCTGATTGAGGATGGAGAAATTGATAGAGTAGAATGCTGGCATTGTGAAGACAGAAAGGCGGAGCCTGTCCAGAGAGATGAAGAAGGAGCTTATTTTACTTGTAGTAGCGTTGGGACAGGAAAATTAAGAATACATCCTGAACAAATGAAAAGGTGGCGCTTTGATCTTGAGAAGTTTTTGCAAAAATTGCGCGAACTTTTGAAGCTAAAAGGAATATTTGAAATCAAAAAAGAAGGAGAGGTCTATCTGCTGGGAATTCTCGATGGAGTCGATGTATTTTTCATTCGAGATAGAGGCGAATCTGCTGATTGGCAGATATATCTACAAAAAGAACCCAGCCCAATTGTACTTGTCCCCATTTCTGACAAAGATATGCTCGTTGAAAACCAAGTCAGCATTGGGGGTATTGTTTCTTTCGGAATAAAGAAAATGCAAGTGGACAGAAAAACACTGTTACAAAAAGCAAAATTTGCATATGTACCTCAAGGACTTTTTGAAAAAGATGAAAAAATTGAGACACTCAATCTAAAAAAACAAATATTTTATGGAAGCAAATCTGGAAAAATTGTTCGAGGAAGAAGTCTTTTAAGGCAACTTGGTGGTCACGGGAATGAAATATTTGCAATGACCCTTTCATATTCCAAAAACCAGAATAAGAGAAAAATTTCCTTTGAGGATCTTTTAACAAAAGTTCGTCAGGCAAATGGTGATCAATATGGTGACGGGACTATGGAAAAAAATATCAGTGAGCTTAAGGGTATTCTCAAGGAATCATTTGAAGGAGAAGATGTAATAATAGGAGGAAAAGCCGAAGGATTTGCTATCAATCCTGTTTTTTTGGATAAGTGAGTCTTACCGATTGCCTTACCGTAAATCGGTAAGGATATATCCTTTGCAATACAAATAAAATCGTTGCAATTCATTTTTTAAGAACTCTTCTTCTTGCGGAAGTGGCTTTTCGTCATGCCTCAGGAGGTTTTTGTGTCATAGAGGCATAGCTATTTCTCTTCCCAACTCTTGCCTTGTTTCGGCGGTAAGAGGTCGTGTTTTTACAGATTTGAATTTTTCCTTAATGCGTATGTCGAATCTCTACCGCACCAGTGATTTTGTTCTCGGATCCGTTTTGCTCGCAGAAGGTTTCCGACTCGAAAAACTTGACCGGAGTAATCCGAAAAGAGTCGAGTTCTGTTTTCTCGATTCTGATGAGTTGCAAGATACCGTTCAAATGTTTTGGCATGACGAGTTGAAAATCAATCCTCGTCAGCTCTCTTTGAGCCAGCGTACTTTAAAAAACTATCTGTACGACAGCAAATGAAGATTTCTCCAGAAATGATTCGGGAATATCAGGAGATCCACTTGCAAGAGTTTGGAGTGGCGCTTGAAGACTCAGAAGCAGAAAAGGAGGCAACTCGGATGTTACAACTTTTTGAGATTTTATTTTTTAAAAAATGACAACAAAGTACGTTCCAGTGCAGGACAAATCAGTGATTGAAGATGAACTTCTGAAAGTAGAGGGAGTCAAAGAACATCTTGAAGATTCTATCCTCTGGACTGCTCAAGAGATTGAGTACCTTGAAAAAAGGAGAGATGAATATATTTTTTCAGATCTTTTCTCTGACCTTGGCGATTTTGCTCAAGAATTCCGTGAGAAGGCTTTTGACAAGGTTCTCGAAGGAAGAACCCTTCCCGTACTCAAAAAGAGACTGGATCGCATGTGCTACCTCTATCAAAGAACATTCAGCAAGCTTCCAAAATCAACTGAATGGCAAAGAAATTATGATCACGCGACTCAGGAAGTACAAATATTGCCGGTGGTGGAGCACTTTATTGAGGTGAAGAATCCAAGGAGATCAATCAGGTGTCCTTTGCACAATGATGACAGCCCTTCTTTCAAAATTTATGAGGCGACGAACTCTTTTTACTGCTTCGGCTGTCAGAAAGGAGGTTCTCCAGTTCAATTCGTGAAATACATGTGCGACTGCGATTTCAAAGAGGCAGTGCAGATTTTGAGTACTTTTTAATTTTTCATTTTCATTATGCAGAATGAGCATACGCAAAAGGTTGTAAAAAATATTCTGAAGAAAAGGACTCTTAAGTCTGAAGAAAATTCTGGGAATCGCGAAAAAAAGTCGCAAAGTGATCTTCTTCTTGAAATAGTAGAAAAAGATACGAGAATCCGACTCTTCCATGACGACCTGAAGGAATCCTATGTACAATTTCCTGTAAAAAATCATCTGGAAATTTGGAAGTGCAGGAGCAAGGCATTCAAACAGTGGCTCGCGAAAATATACTGGGAAACCCACAAAAAGGCGCCAAATTCTGATGCACTCAATACTGCACTTAATGTTATTGAAGCAAAAGCAATCTTTGATTCTCCCCAGCACAAATTATGGAACCGTGTCGCTTGGCATGAAGATGTTCTTTGGTATGACCTCTGTAACGAGGAGTGGCAGGCAGTGAGGATTTCAGAAGAAGGATGGAGCATATTCAACACTCCTCCCATTCTTTTTAAACGCCATAATCACCAACAAGCACAAGTCTTGCCTGCTTCTGAAGGAAATTTCAATCTTCTTCTTGAATTCATAAACATCAATGACGACGACCATAAGCTCATACTTTTGGTTTGGATTGTATCGTGTTTTATTCCTGACTTTCCCCACCCAATCCCTTTTATTTACGGTGCTCAAGGTTCTGCAAAATCTACACTCTCAAGAATTCTGAGAAAGCTTATTGATCCTTCAGTTCTCGAAACTTCCGGTTTCCCTAAAAACATTGCCGAACTTGTCCAACAACTCTCACACCACTGGTGCATAATTTTTGATAACATTTCTCAAATGCCGGAATGGATCTCTGATGAGTTTTGCAAAGCCGTAACCGGAGGAGGATTCTCAAAAAGAGAGCTCTATACAGACGATGATGACATCATGTTTTCTTTCAAACGTTGTATTGGTATCAACGGTATCAATCTCGTTGCGACAAAGCCAGATCTGATGGAAAGGGGAATATTATTTGAGCTTCACAGGATTTCACCGGAAAACAGAATGCAAGAAAAAGAACTCTGGAAGAAATTTGACTCACTCCGTCCCCAATTGCTTTCGGGGATATTCCATGCACTTTCTCATGTACTACGAATCAAGAATACTATATCAATTGCGGAACCCCCGAGAATGGCGGATTTTTCGCTCTGGGGATGCGCTATTGCGGAGGCGTTGGAATATACCCAAGAAGCATTTTTGAGCGCATATTCAAAAAATATCAAAAGCCAGAATGAGGAAGTTCTCTACGAAAACGTCGTTGCGATATGCGTCGTTACTCTCTTGGAAGAGCGAGATGAATGGGAGGGAACACCATCTGAACTCTTAGATATATTTCGGCGAATTGCCGAGGAAAAGAGCATTGATCCGAAGGATCCCAATTTTCCGAAAGCCGCAAATGCCCTCAGCGCAAAGCTCAACCAATTAAAAACGAATCTTGCCGAAGAGGGGATCTCAATTCAAAAATTTGAGGAAAAAAGGAAGCGTGTCATTCGTATCCAAAAAATTAAGAAAAAGACCGTTGAGACCGATGTATCGCTTCATGCCACAGCAGAAAATGGAAAAACCAGTAACGATACCAGCATCGATCATTCAAAAGAATCGCCACCAATATCAATACCGTCAGAATCTACTTCTTCTTTGCCATGCACCGATGACAACGACGGAGACGATGAAAATCACAGCTTATTGGAAGGAAACACACCGGCAACACTGAAAGATTTTGAAAATATTTTTGGCGCAAAAGCAAAGCCTATTTCTCCCCATATTTCTAACGAAAAGCTTCCTTTTTAATAAATTTTACCTTCTCTTTATGACAAATCATTTTAGCCCCAAGAAAAACTGCCAACATGTCAAAAAAAATGGATCTGAATGCGAGGCTTTTCCGATGCACGGCGAAGAATATTGTTTCCTCCACAATCCCGCTATTCCTGACTCTCAAAAGAAAGAAATACAGACGAAGGGAGGAAAAAATTCAAGAATTACGATATTGGAAGCGCTTACGCCTATGGTACTCAAAGAACCTGATCATGTGCTCGGACTTCTGGAAGATACCGTGAATCGCGTCCGTGACGGAACGATGGATGTGAAAATCGCGAACTGTATCGGATTTTTGAGCGGACACATTCTCAAGTCATTTGAAATTTCTGATCTGAAACGAAAGGTAGACCTTTTAGAATCCTTTTTCTCACAAAAACGATGATCCCAAAAGATTTTTCCCGCCTCCTCTCACAAAATAACCTCTCCGCAAAAGAGAGGGCTCAGCTCATTGCTCTCAATGATATTGAAGAGCAAAAAACAGGAAAGAAAATACTCTCTGAAAAAGAAGAGAATTCCATTACGAAAGAATGGAAAGGACACAGTAGCTACGAACAGCAGAAATTCAACAGCTATATGGAAATTTGGTACAAGGTACAAATACTCATTATCGATGCTCAAACAGCATGGCTCATTGCAGACTCAACTTTGGAACAACTTTTACTCCACTCATTTAGGATAGGGCAATATCCTCTCATTCGCAGAATTCAACGGATAGTTGATCTCTTTGAAGGTACTGTGGCATTCGTGACTCCAAAAGAAGCTGAAGAAATTATGAAAAAACAAAGACAAGCAAAAGTAGAAAGCGGTGAGTCTTTGGAATATGTCATCTATCAGATGGTGCTTGCCTCTCTTCCAAAAGAAGATCAGACCATGCTAAAAGAATATTATGAAGACATCGAAACAGAAATGGACTGGCTTTCGGAGGAGGAAGAGCTCGCAGAACTGATCCAAAAGAAAGATATTGATACCATTGCTGAGCGCATAAGTCTCTACGACACACTCTCATGGGGATACTATGCCTGCATCAGCATTGAGGAAGTCCTGAAGAGAATCGCCTCCAAAAAGAAAATTTCGATGTATTCTGCCGAAGCAGTGCAGGAATATGCAGAATCTCATAAAACAACTGTCCGAAAACTTCTGAAAGAAGAAGCCCTCTCATGGATAGAGGAGGGAATGCTTGAACATGATTTCTCGCCTCTTTGCACCGAAAATCCAAAGCTTTTCCAAAGATGGAAGGAAGCTAAGGGAAAAGCAGAAAGGAAAGTGCAGGAGCTTATTTCAAAAGGTCTTCTGAAGACATTCACAAAAGACGAAACGAAAGGATACCTTCCGCATACAGTACAAAAAGAACGAGCGAAAAAAGAAGCCGTGTATATCGACATACAAACGCTTTTGGATCTCCCCAAAGAGTATCAATGCTCATTTATTCGAGAAATTCGTGAGTATATAGAAGGGGATTATGATCCAAATCTTGGAATATTATTCGATGAGAAAGATACAAAAAGAAAGAATCATCTCGATAAAAATCTTCTGATCACCTCTCCTTTTTGGACATCGCTTTTGAACCTTCAGTTAGATATTATTAGAGAGATGGATAAACTTTTTACCTGTCTCAAAAAAAAGAAAAACCAACCGGATATACTTGAAATTGAAGAAGGAACCCGAGCATGGATACAAGAAAAACAAAGGTGTTTTTTTGAATATTACGAGAGGCTTCTCGCTTTTGAAGAGCTTTTGCAAAAGGTCTCAAAGTTTTTTAAAGCCGACGCTACCTTTAAGGTGCGAGGATGGATTGAAGCGCTCCGGTTCAGAATCGAAGTCTATAACTCTTTTCTCGATAATGCTTTTATGGAAATGGGACTCAAAGGGAAGAAAGTGAACAAAAAATTTGAAGAAAGCCATAAGTGCGTTCGAGAAATGTACATTCCGATTGAGAAAGCTGATCCTAAAAACCAGAAAGAATTCATGAAGGATATTGAGAAGAAATTCTCTGACATTCTCGAAAATTGAGTATACCCCCTATAACTTCAGTTATCTCAAATTATTTTGATTTTTCTCTCGGAAATATGCCACAATTGATTTGCACCCCACATCAACGGTTTAACCGAAGGAGGAGTCTTGTTCATAATATGGGCAACTCTTCCAACAAGACTTCCTTTCGGAATTTGATGTTGGGGTGCAGAGTTGCCCACTTTGTGAATTTTTTGTTTTACCAATGAGGTATTTTATCTACTGCCGGCGTTCACAAGATCGAGATGATCAGCAGGTGCTCAGTATCGAGTCTCAACAGAGAGAACTTATGGCATACGCAAAAAAACACCAATTGGAAGTTGTCGATGTTATTTCTGAAGACATGAGCGCGTATAAACGCGGACGACCAAAATTTAAAAAAATGATGGATCAAATTGAAGTTGGGAAAGCGGATGCAATCCTCACATGGCATTTGACGAGATTGGCGCGCAATGGAGCAGATGGAGGACTCATTATTTCATTTATGGATGAAGGGAGGATAAAGGAACTCAGAACAACAGAAAAAGCGTATCTCAATACCTCAGATGACAAGTTCATGATGAATATTCATTTCGCTATGGCGAAAAAGAGTTCAGACGATACCAGCTCCTTTGTGAAAAATAATGTGAAGACAAAATTGGAAAAAGGTGAGTATCCGGCAGTAGCTCCGTATGGATATTTGAATATCAACGATAACGGCGTTATTTCGGGGAAAAAATACGACCAGAAAAAACAAGAGATGCTCAATATGCTGGGAAGACCACTCAAAAGAATAGAACTTGATCCAATTGAAGCGCCTATTATCCGAAAATTCATTGATCTGACCCTCCTCGGAACATATTCTCCAAATATTCTTCGAGAAAAGGGATATAAAATGGGAATACGAGGAAAAAACTCAGGAAAAATGCTCTGCAAACAGAGTGTCCTCAATATTCTCAGCAGTATTTTCTATACCGGAAAATTCCTGTATTTGAACGAAATTCACCAAGGTTGTCATGAACCGCTCATGACAAAAACTGAGTTCGATAAAATCCAAGAAATATTGCGAGGGCGAAGCCGACCAAAAAATAGAAAAAATGAGTACCTGTATACATTGCTCGTAGAATGCCCTCAGTGTAAAAATAGGCTCAGCGGAGAGTATCAGAAAGGGATGCACTATTATCGTTGCGCGAAAGCAAAAGGGAAATATTCGGAATGTTCATATACCACCCATCTTCGGGAAGACAAAATTGAAGAAGTTCTCAAAAAAGTTATTCAGCGTATTCAGATCCCAGATCGTATCATTTCGTGGGGAATTAAATATTTGAGACAGCAATACAAGGAAGAAAATGGCTTTCTTCTGGGGAAAGAGGAGCTGATCAATCAGAACATACGAAATGCAAAGCTGAAACAAGAAAGACTCACGACAAAATGGCTCTCTGAAGCAAATAGAAGTGGCGAGCTTATTTCAGATGAGGAATATTCAGCACAGAAAAAGAGTATTCAAAAAGAGGTAGATGATATGGAAGAACAGCTTGCGGATTTAAAAGGAGAAGGGAATAACTGGCTTTCAAAATGCGAAGCCTTCTTTCAAAAAGTAAGAAATATTGTTTGGGAATTTGAAACAGCAGATTTCATGGGAAAAAGAGACATCTTAAAAACGCTCGGCTCAAAATTCATCCTAACTTCGGGAAAGATAGGAGTAGAACTGGAGAAACCATTTTCTGCTCTTTTAGAACCAATTCCCGCAATTCCGTTATCCGAACTGGACAAAGAGTACTTCAAAACTGGGCAAAACGATCTTTTGCCCTCTGAAATTTGCGAATGGCTCCCCCGACTGGATTCGAACCAGTGACCTGCCGGTTACACGTATCCTCATGTTTCCATGAAGCGTGGACTATATCTTCACCATGTTTTGCGTGTGCGAAAGTTAGGTGCGTTGGTATCTAGTCTCTACGGCGCCCCTCCGAAGCTTTATGCGAAGGAGGGTTCCCACGGTATTAGCATAACTCAAATGCTTTAAGTTTTAGCCTTCACCGTTATCCCAACGAGTTTCAACCCCGCTTTAGCGGGGAAGCTGCGTGACGCCATTTTCTACTTCACGGTGACAATTTGCGCAGAGAAGCATACAAAGCTCGAGTTCCTTTTTCACTCTTTCCCAACTTCTGGTATACCCTTTTTGAGATATTCCAAAATTTTTCTTATCAAGAAAGTGATGAAACTCCAGTGCTTCAATACATTTTTTGTACCCGCAAAGCTGACATTTGCCGCCCTTGTATAGAATTGCTTTTTCTCGAATTGTCTTGCGACGCTTCTTGACAGCCGCTTTTAAATACTCGGCACGGTCGGCGTATTTTCTTTTATCTTTCATTCAATAAAAAGAAAGATTGGTAATTTCACAGCCGGACGCTCTACCACTGAGCTACAGGGGAATAAAATCAACTCCGCTGAAGCGGAGTAAATTACGAATTACGAATTCCAAATTACGAATCGTAATTTCCGATGGTGTTAAAGATTCTGAGGAATAAATCTGAAAATTTCTCGACCTACCACTTGGTTTTCACGAATAAATTCCAGGCTTCCACGACGTGTCCCGTGGTGAAAAGCTTCGCAAGTGTAGCCAAATTCTGTGGCTAATTCAAGGATATTTTCGAGATACTGAAAATCTCCATTTTTCATCTTCCAGAAGGGAACGGAGAGAATTATTTTTTTCCCGGAAAAACTTTTGGAGAGGTTTTGAAAAAAACCAAAATACACCGGAGAAACTTCATTTACAGCCTTTTGAAATTCATCTAATGAAATTGAATGATGAAAAATCGGTCCTAAACATCCTTCACTCACGATCGCTTCCACATGGATTTTTTTTGAAAGTTTTTGCATCACATCATGTTCAAAAACTGATGACGTATCATACTTTGGGAAAAAAAATCGCATATTTTTCTGACTCGCTTTCACCATTTCGACGGAAATATCGCTTCCAAACGTTGTAATGCCAATTTTTTCAGCTTCAATGAGAATGCTTCCTGTTCCGCAAAATGGATCCCAAATGGAAGAGGGGAGTGATCCGTTGGCTTTTCTCGAAAAATTTACCATCATGAGCGCAAGTTTTGGCGGAAGCATTCCCACATTCATATCTCGAACGGGTTTGCCAAAATCTCTTCTCGCAAAGAGTTCCACATCCTGCGCGGCAAGGGTTTCGCCCAAAATATACCCGTTCTGGTCTTCAAAAATAAAAAATTCCGTGTGTTCCTCTTTCCAAAGCGCTTCCTTGTGATATGTTCCCGTATCGAGAGAGCGAAAATCTCTATTGATAAATCGGACAGAAATTCCGAGCTTTTGGCATTTTTTTTTCACGGTCAGGAGAATTCTTTGGAGAAAGCTATTCTGTTGTCGACCTCCGACGTCAGAAAAAAGCGTAATACCAAAACAGAGTTTTTTCGCATACTCTTCATGTTTTTTTGTGAGAATGGAAATGATGCAGAGGGTCAGCTCGTCGAGGTTCTGAGTAATTTTGTGAGAATATCCATATCGAAGCACTCCGCCAAGTTCATCAAATTTTTCCTGAATTTTACGCTTTTCTATGTCCTTCCCGGGAGAAAGAACAGATGGACTCGCAAAAGATCCGATGAGAATGTGCTTCTCGATGAGTGATTCCTGCTCAAACTCCGGAAGAGTGGAAGAAAGCTCTTCCTCAGATAATTTTGGAAAATTCCCTATTTCAAAGAAAAAATATTGTTTCATGATATGAAAAAATTTCTTCATAAACACGCATCATCACTTTTTCTGATTTTTCTCTCAGGATCACTTTTCGTTCTCGGATTTTCAGCAGGTACTCTAAATGAAAAGCTCAAAAAATCAAAATCGGCTTCTGGAATCTCTTTTTCTCCTCAAATACACGCAGAAATTCCTCTTTTTACGTTCGAGAAAATTGAAAATGGAATTCTTTATGGGAAGCATGAAGGGCAAGAATCTCGCTTCATAGTGGGAAAAGATGAGGAAATCTTTTCGGTGCATGATGAGGAATTTTCATTTTCTGTGGTGAGCATTCTCCCGAATTTGAAAATGATCCCAGCGCCTCAAGGAATGCGATTTGTCGGATCGAGTCGTGGAAGTAAGTTCTGGCCTCTTGATGCGCCAGAGGCAGCTCTTATTACGCCGAAAAACAGGATTTTTTTTCAAAGTGCTGATGATGCGGTAAAAAAAGGGTATAAAAAAGGGAAAAAATAATACTTTTTTCAAGAGAAAAGCTATACGAAATATTAAATTTAGTTTACAATCAGATAGTTTTGATTTGTAATTCCTGATTTTGTTCTTCAAATTTTTTGTTTCTTGTAAAGAGAATGTCGAAAGAAATATTGACAAGATTGCAGTTTTAAGGTAAAAAGGACTCCACTCTTTTTTAATAAATTATCATGCCCTCAGTGCAAAATTCGGCTCCAAACGCCGCTTTAAAGCCAAATTTTTCCAACAGAAGTTTATGGAAAATCTTCGCGCTATTTTCAGCGCTGTTTCTCCAGCTCTTTTTCTCGCTTCTTGCCGAAAGTGAAGGGAATGAACAAATGACGTATTGGCAAATTGGACCGAATGCAGAAACTGCTGAGGTAAAGGTCTGTTACGCCGATCTCGACGTCTCAGATCTCGGGGAGTTTGAAATAACACAGATTTCACCTGGCGGAGTTCAAAATGGAAATGTGATTCACTGGGGAGGAAGCGACTGCTCAGCGCCACTTCAAGTGTCTTCAGAGAAGAATTGTACAGGAGAACTGAACGCAGGATGTGGAAATGTCTTTTTGTGGACAAAACCAAAGGAAGGCTTTTCCCAAGGCTCTTTTTCCGCTTCTGCGGAGTTCCATGTGGAGCTTCCGAGTGGCGAAGAGGTGACATATAGTCCCGGAGCAAATGGATATAGTTTTGGAGAAGAAAAACGGCTTGATGGAGTGGAAGTTTTTAAGAACGCAACAGCAACGCTGAGTATTTCTGTTCCGACCGAAGGGACTCAGATTATCACCGATGATTCTGGCACTAAGAGTGATAATTCGACTACGACGACTCCAAGCGTGAATTCAAATACTACGGATTTTGATGGGATTCTTGTAGATGGGCAAACGTGGAGTGAGGATCCTTCACAATCGTTGCCAGAGAGTAGTCAATTACCAAAAAACTGTTATCCAAACGAAGATTTAAAGAAACATATTCTTGATTTACGAATATCTGAAAGTGGAGGGAAATACAACGAGGGAAAAGTAAAAGCAAGTTACTATGAATTCGAAGAGAACGGACAAACCTATAACAATAGAGGGTGTGTCTATAAAATAGGATTTGCTTCGTATCAGGTTTTTTATCCGCAGGGGGATCCGAATTTTGCCAAGACCCAAAAACTTTTCGATCATTTAAATAACTATGTAGAAGTTCCTGTAGATGCTGGATTTGTTAATTTTGGTCCTATCGAAGTACCTACTTGCCAGTATCAAGTGGATGCGCTGGAATGGAATGTTGCTGGAGGGCACTATTGGGAGCCTCCTGCAAATAGTGCAGGACAGCCAATATTTCCTGGATTTTTGTTTGGGTATCTTGTTACAAGAGGTGGAACTTTGCCTTTGTGTGAAAGCGCCCCTGTAATAAAAGGTTTTCACGATAGCATCAGTTGTAATTTCACAACTGGGTGGGCATGTGATTCGTTTGATTTTACAAAGCCACTTTACATTTGGTTTTCTGAAGGATCAATTGGAGATGCATTTGGAGCTGTTCTTGCTGATAAAGAACGAGAACCAGCAGTTGCTAGTCTTTGCGGAGAAAACGCGAACCATGGATTTGTATTTCCTATCCCAGAAAAACTCAAGGATGGTCAATTACATAATATTTACGCTTATGCTTCTAATAATCGTGATGGGGAAAATGTGCTGCAATTACTACCACCAACTGCTTCATTGCCAAATCCTGTGAATTTTACTTGCCAAGAAAAACTTACTCTTATAAAAACAGCTTCTGTGCCAGAAGTTCAACCGGGAGGAAAAGTTACCTATACCGTTACATATGCGAATAACTCAGATGAGCCAGCACGAAATGTAGCCATCAGTGATATCCTTCCAGTAAATGCCACTCTTGATATGGATTCAGTTCAAATTGTATCAGGACCTTCTATGACTTGGTTTATTCCGTTAGAAGGCGCTCTACAATTTGATTTTACTAAGACTGATTCTTTTGGTAATCGTATCCTTGATCCGCATACGGGAGGCGTGCTCAGGTATACAGTTACAGTAAAGTTTGACGCCACTCAAACAGTGAAGAATGAAGCATGTATTTTTGATTACACTATTGGTGGTCATAACGAGATTGTATGTGGTGAAACAACGGTGAATATAGTGAAAAAAACTTGTGCTGACCTTAATTTTCATGGAGACCCTGCGAAGATTTATAATGATATTCCAAATGAAAATGGCAGTCCCGCTACTTTGCGTTGGAATAATGTATTTAGTCAAACGGCAACCGCTACTATCACAAAAAGTACAAACCCCGCTCAGCCAGTCAGTGTAAACTTGAATAATGGTCAATATCTCGATTATCCCGTTCAGAATACAACCTATACGATGAAAGTAATGGATGGAGGTGCAACTTTGGTCTCTTGTCCTACTCCCATTGAAGTTCGTCCGCCTCCAAAATGTACTTTGACGTTAAAAAATGGTCAAAATCCGCCTCCGGGCAGTGATTACCGCATAATTCCACTTGGACAAAAAGCAGAATTTGAGTGGGATATTTCCGGAACAAGGGCTGATGTAGGAACAATGAGTCCAGCACTCGCTGAGAATCACGATTATCGTATTGATGGAACGGGTTTCACGACGGTACAATCTGAGACAGGCGTAAAAACATATACTCTGTCTCTTATAAAAAATGCGGAAGGTGGTTTTGGACCAATATCAAGGGGTTGTAACGCTGCTTTCAATGTGGTTGACAACAGTAGCTCAGCAGACATTTTTATTCAAAAAATAGCTGATAAAACACCTCCGGACTATTATTATCTCGGACAATTTGTGACATATACGCTCGCCTTTGGTAATTCCGGAGGGAAAAATATTCCCGGTCCTATAACCATTACCGATGATCTTCCGATTAATTTTACTGCTGATGGTTTCTCATTTCTTCCTCCCAATAGTTTTCCGGAAAATACTCAATGTCAATTCAATGCGACGCGTTTGAGCATTTCCTGTACGAAAACGGATGGGCTTTCGCCGAATTCATCATATGACATAAGTTTTAAGCTTAGAGTTATGGCTCTTCTGCCGGGACCAGATCGAGAGAAAGTGACGAACGAAGCAATAATTACGCCTCCCCTTCCACTTTCACCGAAATTCGCAAGCGTGACGATCATCGTGAAGGAGCCAACAAACGTAGATCTTTCTCTCGTGAAATATGTTCGAGATACTCAGGGAAACTTTGTAAAATCACGTCAGGCAGCAATTGGTGATATTCTCACCTACAAACTCGTTTACAAGAATGAAAGTCCTTGGCTCGTGAACGGATCAAATGAGATTTATGATTTTCCAGGTGAAGCAGGTCTTCTCGGAAATTATGTTTTCCCGACGACAGGAGATGAGTGGTGCCGAGGTGATACCAAAGTTGGTCCCGGTGGTACTATACAAGGGATGAAATGCACTTTTGGATTTGTTCTCCCGGGACAAGGAGCGGAAATTCTTTATCAGGCGAAAGTTTTGAATACCACTGATGGGAAAAAAATAAAGAATACAGCACAAATTATTCCTTCCATCCCAGATATAGTTCCAGCAAATAATACATCATTCGCGGAAGTCACGGTGGCTATTCCAACACCACCAAATTTGTATATCGATAAAACTCTTGACATCGGACAATCCGCCATTGTTGATAAAGACTCAGAGGTTCGCTACGTTCTGACATTTGGAAATAGAGGAGGCACGATTGCAAAAGGTCTCGTGACAATTACTGATACAACTACTGGTCAGCAGCCTGGATCAGCTGGCTTAGTGGTAAATTATGTTATTGAATCTGTTTCTCCTGAAGGTGGAAAAATAGACTGTCCTCAGACAATAGAAGATACAGGATTTACGTGTACTATACCGGAAGGACTTCCTGCAAACAGTGGTGATTATCAAATTAAATACCACGTAAGAGCGGAAAGACCAGGAAATGTTATTAACAAGGCAACTCTTTCCTCCACAAATCCTGTGCAAAGTGTTTTTGATACACAGACCATTACGATTACACCTCTTTCTTCAAAACCTGATCTCACTGTAACAAAAACAATTATTGGAGGCACAGAAGGGACAGATTCTATCTCCAGAAAAACTGTGAAACAGGGGGATACAGTTGAATTTAAGTTAGAGATCAAAAATATTGGAACAATTGGAGCGACAAATATTAAGTTCTCAGATGGAGTAACGAATTGGCAAAAAATGAGCGCTCCATTTGATACCAATAGTACACAAGGAACTACTTGTGATTTTCCAACAAATCCAGCTCAATGGACAGGAATATTGAACTGCACGATAGGTTCTCTCTCTTCTCTCGGAACTGGGGGAAATACGGCAGTGATAACGTATAAAATGACGGCATTAGCAGTAACACAAACAGAAGTTGTCACAAATACAGCTACTGTTGATCCAAACCATGAAATTGATGAAAGCAATGAACTTAATAACAGCGATCAGGCGATTGTAACTATTGGATCTGCAGTTCAAAAACCAGATCTCATCATAGAAAAATATATTGGTGCAATTGGCACAATTGAAGCAACGGTAAATAAAAACACTCTTGTGACATATATTTTGAGATATAGAAATCAGGGACCAGTTGCGATTCCTGGAGGGAAAAATATTCAGATAAAAGATCAGGTTACTTCAGGAACAGGCTTTATTTCTGCACGTTTTGTCGAACAACAAACTCTTCCTCCAGGTGTATCCTGCCCGACGGGGCCAATTACTGGAGACTTGATTTGCACAATATCAAATACGATTCCAGCAAATTCTGATTATTATGTGATTCATTACACAATTCAAGCCATCGGAGGAGACGGAACTGCAACAGTAACTGTAAAGAATACTGTGACAATAGATGCCACGAATGTGGTAGATGAAGGAGACGGAGCGAATGCTCAGAATAATGCAGTAATTCCAGGAAGTGGTGAGAGTAATAACACGGCAAGCGCAACATTGAACATTTCTTCTCTCACTGCTCCGACATGTTCGAATTTCATTGCGAATCCGAGTTCAATTGTTGTAGGGGAATCGAGTGTTCTCGACTGGGATCAAACAAATGGAATTTCGGCAACAATTAATGGAGCAAATGTTTCTTTAATAAATGGTCCATATTTAGTATCTCCAACTGTAACAACGGAATATCTTCTTCGGATTATTGGAGTCCAAGGAACAACGCCTGCTGAGTGTAGAGTAATAGTTACCGTTACAACTGGAACACAAAATCCCACATGTTCAAACTTTACCGCAACTCCTTCTTCCATTTTCATAGGAAGTTCATCAAGACTGAGATGGGACCAGACAAATGGGGTTACTGCGGAAGTAAGAAAAGACAGCCAAACAGGAACTCTCGTATTTTCAGGGGGAGCTAATGCGGATGATAACGATACAAATCCAGTAAATATTACTCCGACGGAGACGACATTATATTATCTCAAAATTATTGGTGCTGCAGGAACAACGCCAGCGACGTGCTTCTCACCGGTGACAGTTACTATCGTGCCTTCTATAGATTTGAAAGTGGTAAAACAAGCAGTAAATAATCTCACGGAAAGAACTCCCCTCACCGAGGTTCAACCAGGACAAGAATTTTATTATATTGTTCAATACTCGAATGAAGGAAGTGCTCCAACAACGGTTACAGCACCAAATGTTCAATTTATTGATGATTACGATGAAACAAAGTTAACAATTTTGGATCAAACATCAATACCAGCACAAGGATGCACTTTGAGTACTGGTGATGGAAAAATAACTTGTGCTATAGGAGACCTTGGTCCAAGAGGGAATCTTCTTCCTTTGGAAAAATATTTTAAGGTTAAGGTGAATGCTGCACTTCAAGCAGGTCAAACTGCAACTATCTTCAATGAAGTAGACATTGAAGTAACACCGGGAACTCCGAATCCTCCTCCAGAGAGAATTCCAGCGAATAATCATTCTGAGGTAACTGTTACCGTTAAACAAGGCATGATTATTCTTGAAAAATCAGTAGAGCCAATCAGTGTTGATCAGATTAAGTCTGTTACCTATACGATTAAAGCAAGAAATACGACAAACGCTCCTCAGTCATTTATTCTCAAAGATGCCTTTAGAAATGGGGGAAAGGGAGACAACAATAATACAGGATCAATTTCGGGATGTAGTAACGGTACTCCTCAGATTACATTTGATCCTCTTGGTTCTGGTTCCGTGAGACAAGGAAAAGGAACATATCCTGAGTTTGGCATTGATAATTTAACCGTAGGTTCAACAGTGACAGTTTCATATCTCTGTAATGCTTCTAATGCGGATGTTCCACAAAATGGTGGAACTTCTCGAGTGATAAATGATGTAATCATCACGGATACAACTGCTCCAATAGATTCATCAAAAAATGCCACGGTAACTCTCATCGGTCCAAACACTCCACCTCCTCCCGGATGCACGAGTAATTGCGGCGGTGGTGGTGGAGGCGGCGGCGGATATCGTGAAATTCGAGGAGAAATTATTCTCGATGTGATGAAAGAAGTGATGGATAAAGATGGAAAATGGCAGGATGCAAATACTGCAGATCTTGCTGCGCTTATTGCGGAACAAAAATCTCAAGAAGTAAAATATCGAATCCGCATAAAAAATACGGGAAGATTCTCGAGTTACGCTACCGAAATTGAAGATGTATTTGTGAGTCCAACACTCATTCGAAAAACTGTTGAGAACGTACAGGGCGCAAAATGGGATGCGCTCGCTCAAAGATTTACGGTGGACATTATCGGTACTGATACAACTGCTGAAATTACCTACACTTCTATACTTGAAGCGAGAACAAACGTCGTAAATGGGCTTGAAGGAGTAAACACTGCCCTCATAAAACGGGCGGGGAAAAATCCAGACCTCCCTTTCAACTATGTTTTGGAGAAAATTGAAGGAGTTGGAAGTGATGATCCGGCGTATGTAAAAACTACAGCAGCAAGAATTGTTACCGGTGACATCAGCCTCAAAAAAACTGTTGATAAGGAATTTGTAAGACCGGGAGAAGAGCTCTATTACACAATCAGTATTCGAAACATTGGTGAAAAAGATTTCATCAATATGGCGATTATCGATGAATTCCCTTTCGAGTATTTGGATATTTTAGAAATGGATGCGAAAGGTGTTCAAATGGGAAATACACTCGTTTTCAGGAAACGAGTCCTGAGAGTTGGAGATCCATGGACGGTAAACATAAAGACGAGAGTGAAAGAAGAAACGACAAACGGAATAGTTATTGTGAATATTGCTGGTATCTCTGCAGATGACGAAGATTTCTCGGACAAAAAAGTCAGAACAGAAACCACAGTTATCTTCACTCCAGAACCTCCACTCAACGTTTCTACAGGAACCGCGAATCTTGCATTCTTCCTCTTCCTCCTGAGCGCAACGTATCTGTATGTTCGGAGGCAAGCAGTAAGCGGTCAGCGGTAAGCGGTCAGCAATCAGCAAAACGGAGTGAGTCTTAAAAGCTCACTCTTTTTGTGTGGAAAAATCAGAAAATATGGTCTCTAAAAAATTTACCGCTGACAGCTGATCGCTTACCGCTTGCCCTTCCATTTCCAAAAATACTTGATCGCGCTCCAGAGATGAATTTGGAGCATTTTATTCCGAAATATAGAGAAAATATTTTTGGCATCGGAAAGGCGTTCATGATGGTGATATGCCGAAAAATGAGGATGAAAAATTACTTTCCATCCTTTTTTCCAAAGAGAACGGCACACATCGGTATCCTCCAAAAAAAGAAAATATCGAGGGTCAAATCCTCCTACTTCTTCCCACGCTTTTCTTCGTGCAAGAAAAAAAGCACCAACCACCCAATCCACTTTTATTGGACTTGAAAGATCAATTTTCCACATGAGAAAGTGCTCCATTTTTTTTTGAAATATATGTCTCAAAATTCCAATTCGCTTCACAAACAGATCAGAAAAATTTGGGAAAAGACGAAAAGAATCCTGGATTTTCCCATCTGAATACAAAAGCTTTGGAGCCACAATTCCAACATTTTCATGATTTTTGATGTACTCAAGAAGACCATCAAACGTTCCCGGAAGCACTTCTATGTCGGGATTCACAATGGCAAAATACTTCCCATGTGATTTCCGAATTGCGTATTCATTTCCCTTTCCGTACCCAATATTATTCGGAAGCGCTGAGAATGAAACATTAAGTTTTTTTAACCATTTTTCCTTGAGCTCTCGCCATCTTTCTATTTCATGAGAAGCATTATCTACGACTAAAATTTCGTAAGAACACGATGGAGAAAATGTGGAAATTGCTTGCAGGCATTTGTCGCAAAAGTCTGCGGATTTATAATTCAAAATAATGATGGAAAGAATTGGATTTTTCTGCATTTTATAAAAAGAATTTTTCAATTTCTCCCGGTGAAACGCGGTGTTTCACTATCTCATTTTTTCCTCTCATTCCTGCGATATTATCTCGTAATTTTCGCCGTATCGAAAAGTATTTTCTCGGAAATGAGAAAAAGAAATGAAGAGAAAGGAGAGAATTTCTCAAATATGTACAAATACGTGTTTTCCACGAAAAATTTGAAGAAAAGTTTTTTTCAAGAAGCAGAAGATGATTTTGGTAAGACCATTCTCGAACCTTAGGTGATTTTTTTTGAGAAGAAGAAACCGTTCGATCGTGGTACGCGATAGCATTCGGTGCGTACACGTTTTTCCATCCTGCGAAGCGAAGGCGGTATCCGAGATCAATGTCTTCCTTGTACATGAAAAATGTTTCGTCGAATGTAAGCGCGACGTCGCCGTCGCGCCTTCCGATGCATGAAACATCTTCAATTGCTGCTTTTCGATACATCGGAGCCGCTCCAGAACACGCAAAAATTTCTTCTATGGTTTCGAATTGTCCATGATCAACTTCTCCTTGTCCGCGGTCGAAAAAATGCTGTGCTTTGGAAGCGGAAATTCCAGTCGTATCAATAAATTTCGTCTTTCCTTCAAATCCTCGAGAGAAATCCCATTTCAAAATTTTCCCCGTCGCAGAAGCAATTTTCTCGTCGGATTCCATGATTTTCACGAGTTCAGAAACATAATTTTTTTCGAGGAGAATGTCTTGATTCAGACAGAGATAATATTCTCCATTCATCTTATTGATGAGGAAATTATGTCCTCCAGCGAATCCTAAGTTTTCTTCCTTTCGAAATATTTTCAATTTGTTTTTCCATTTTTTTTCAAGAATTTCAGCATCTTTTTCTGGAGAATTATTATCGAGCACGAGAATTTCCACATCCGAATAATCTTGATCAAAAAGCGACGGAAAAAGGAAATCAAAATATTTTTGACCGTTATAGACGAGGATGCCGATGGTAACGCGTGATGTTTGTTCGTGATTCATTCGTAATAAATAATTTTTGATTCTGTAGAGACGCGATTTGTAGAGGCGCGATTAATCGCGCCTCTACGGAATATTTTTTAATTTCCGCACCATCTCCGCCCCTCTCAGCAGGCTTTCAAATGTTCCCGCATCGATCCATTCATTTTCCAAAATATGCGCTTTCAGCGTTTTTTCTGAAAGATACAAATTATTCAAATCGGTGATTTCGAGCTCATTTCGAGGTGAAGGTTTCAAGTTACGAATTTTATCAAAAACAGTTGTATCGTACAAATACAAACCAGTTTGAACAAGTGATGATTTTGGATTTTTGGGTTTTTCTTCAAGAGTAATCACATTTTTTCCATTGAGTTCGACAACGCCAAATCGTTCGGGATCTTCTACTTTTGTGATAAATATTTCTGCCCCAGCCGAAAAATCTTTTCCTGCAGAACTCAAATCATCAAAGAAAATATTATCTCCGAGAACAAGAGCGACATTTTCTCCGTGAGCAAAATTTTCAGCAAGAAGGAGCCCCGCCGCAATTCCATTTGGTTCTTCTTGAATTTTATATTCGATCCGCGCACCAAATTCATTTCCATATCCGAGCAGTTCGAGAAAATTATCCGCGTGATGCGGAGCAGTGATAAGAAGAATATCCTGAATTCCCATTTGCAAAAGTGTTTTCAGTGGAAAATAAATCAGCGGTTCGTCATACACAGGAAGGAGATGTTTCGACGTGAATTTTGTAAATGGTCTGAGTCGAGTTCCAGAGCCGCCAGCGAGAATGATGCCTTTTGTAATCATAGAAACAATTACGAATTACGAATTACGAATGGCTTTGTTGCACAAATAAATTGTACGGGAATAGGAGTATGTCTAAGATGAGGAGGAACAATAACCTCTTTCAAAATGAAAAAGAAATCCTCACTTAGACAGAGATATCGTATCGCAAATTGGAAAGAGT
>JACRHZ010000031.1 GCA_016220175.1 Candidatus Peregrinibacteria bacterium | reverse complement strand
GGATCCGACGGGAAAATGCTTTTGGGATATGTGTTTTACTGAAGGAGCAATAATAGCTACTGGGATAAATCTCTTAGGAATGATCGCCGTAAAGATACTAGGAAATGAATTATCAAAAACTATTGTTCCACCAGATGATTCGTCAAATACCCAGTCTGCATCGATAAGTCAAACTCAATCACAAGCACAATCGCAAAGCCAAGCAAAAAGTGAGGAAAAAACTGAAGAAGAGTATGTTACAGTTTATAGGGGGGATTATTCAGGAAAGAACGGATTTCTTGCAAAGGGCATTGAGAATGGGATCGAGTCTGTATTTAACGAAGGGACTTTGGATCAGCAAGTAGAAAGACATACGGAAAATAGTGATTATTCACCATTTGTATCTGTCACTGCTGATCCGAACGTCGCAAAAGATTATGCTACAAACTATGAAGAACATAATGGATCAATATATACTTTACGCATATCAAAAGATCGTTTAATTCCAGTGCCAGGAAGTAAAAATGGTGAATTCTTGGTGCCGTTATTAATCACGAGAAATGAAATCATAAATGAAGAGAAAGTGACAGTAGAAGAAAAAAATGAAAAATAAATGGAGGATTTTTTATTTTTTTTAGTTATTTTTAAAATGCATTCAGTAACAAAATTAATAATTCCTCTTCAAAAAATATATCGTGTAGATGTTGTTGATAAATTTGGTAATAAATTACCAGAGAAAAAAATACAAGGGAGGCAAATATCAGTTTTTGTTCGCGATAATATTGTTAACAATGAATATCATTTTAGTCAAATTAATGTTTATGCTGATGGAAAAATAGATGTTCATTGTGGAGAATTTGTAAATATTGAAGGTTTAAAAGCATTATTAAAAAGTGGGCAAGTAAAAACACAATTACCAGAAAATGTACAGGTGAAAATCTATCCATTTGGAACTTTTAGTATTACTAACGTTAAGTCATTTGTGAGAGAAGAAGAATTTTTAAAAGAAGTGATAGATATGATAGAAGAACTAAACAATCGTTTAACATCAGGTCAAAAATGTATAGCGCTTTTTAGAGAATATGAAAAAACTAAAAGTGAAGATTTGAGAAAAAAACTAAAAGAAATTTATTATCAAGTACCAGAATATAAGAGACAATTTCTTCTAGGAGATATGGATGGGAAAGATGAGGTCATTAAAAAAGCAATTCACCCAGCGGGAGCAGGTGTTGGCGGGAATGAGTGAGGTCACCTGCTCCACATAGGTTTGTTCCTTAAAATATAGGGGAAACTCTTCCCAGAATTGCCACTCCGAGTGCAACTTACACAGTGACAGTTAATGCGATAAATGGAGATGGACAAATCTCCGACTCATTTGTTCTTACGGTCAATGATATTCCTGCTCCGCTTCTGGTCTTCCATCATGCAGATCATTTGAGTGGCGCCAGTGTCGACACAGATATAAGCGGAAATGTCCTCGAAGTCATAGACTACTATCCATTTGGAGAAAGCAGAATTGATGAAAAATCCACCACTTACGCAAATGACTACACGTTTACAGGAAAGGAACTTGATGAAGATACCAAGCTGTATTACTATGAAGCCAGATACTACAATCCCAAAATCGCGAGGTTTGTGTCTCAGGATCCGTGGGAAGGAGATCTTAAAGATCCACAGTCCCTTAACAAATATGCGTATGTGAGGAATAATCCGCTGAAGTACGTGGATCAGACTGGGAGGGACTATGCTGAAGCTATTGAGGCGTTAAAAACAGCATGGCTTACGGGTTTTGGAACTGCAATGGTTGACAGTCCTGTACCTGGACCAGCTGATGTTGTGGCTGCAGCAATAGTTGTTGGAGGAACTATTTATGCAATTGCACAGCTTTTCGACGAAGGAGATGATACACAATCCCAAGAAAATTCTTCAAGCATTCAAGCTCAAAGCAGTACGGATTCTGGTGGAAGCAACAATGATGATGAGAATAATAAGAAAAAGGATGAAAAGAATCGAGGAAATATTGAAAAACTTAATAAGGGTGAAACAGATAGACTTAAAGACAATGGATATGACATTCATGAAATCAAGCAAGACTTACTAGGCAAAGGAAGCAGCGACATTGCAAAGTTTGATCTTTTCAAAGATAAAACGACAGGGGATATTGTTTTAATGCTCAAAAACGGTACTGGCGAGGCGATAGAGACTGGATTAAATATTAAAAATTTCTTTGCAGCGGGTATAGCACCACAATTACCGAATCCAAACCAATCAAAAAGTAATTCTGATCAGAAAACTGATAAAAAATAGGCGTTATTATTTTTATCTTATGGTCTATTCTTCATTTTTTTATTTTTACAGAATGGAAAATCTAAGAAATAATAAAATTAATCATTATAATTAAGATCATGAAAAAAATTATCCTAGAAAAAGCAATCGAAGAAATAAAGGAAAGGTGTTTTGGAACTACCCAACAATATCTGTCCGTACTGAAAATTAAATATGAGAACGACCAACCAGTAATCTCGAAACTTGAAATAAGAGAGAAAGAAGCTATTGTTTATTTCGAAATAGAAAAGGAACGATTCTTTTTTACTGTCTACTTAGACACTCAACCAGAAATATCTGTCAGATGGATTGATATTACTCCTGGGATAAGAATTTATCTGAGAGCTATTTCTTATGATAGAAATACTGATGATCTTATCTCTTGCACGAAAATTAAACCCTCAGAAGTTGTGAATATGGGAGACCAATTGCGATATGGAAAAGGAATGACCTCAAAGTTTCATGCTATCACCATTGAACCAGATAAGGAACTTGCTGGCTCATTTGAAGAAAAACTGAAGAATTTTGTAAATATACTTGAAAAAGACGCGAAAGGTATTATAAAACTGACAAAAATATCTGAAGTTTGTATTCAGGTAGTTCCATATTATTATATTGGAAACGGTTGTATTGGCGGATTTTACTTCGAGCCTCAGATTATAAAAAGATTAGGAAAGCTGAACTTAAAAATTGACTTCGATATGTATGTGTGGGGAGAACCTTTCCGATGATTATGGCAGCAAGATACAAAATATTTTAAATTCAACCTTCAGCGGGAGCCGCCTTGCAGGCGGGTCCCAAATGTTTAGGAACTGGCTACAAGCCAGTTCCCGCGGAGTTTGAAAAAGAACAACTTCCTATGGCGAAGTCGGCATCGATTGAGCGCTTGGAAATATAACCCCTAAACCATGGACGAAACGAAACCAAAGCTCATAAAGAAACTCGTAAAATCCTATCGGGAGAAAACAATTTTATGGAAATATCCTAAGAATTAATGAAAAGGAAGGCATAGTAATCAAAAAAGATGGAACTGAAGAACTTTTCAAACTCCCTCCTGATCTACGTGGAATAACAACAGCTCCAAAAGGAGAATATCGGCTAAAGTCGACTGGTAAACTTGTAATAGACCCAGATCTTATGTGTTCTTGGATAAGTTTTACACCTCTGAAGTCCGAGGAAAATATATAACAATGTTTCTATATTATTATATTGGAAATGGATGTATTGGTGGATTTCATTTCAATCCTCAAATTATAAAAAGATTAGGAAAGTTAAATTTAGAAATTGACTTCGATATGTATGTGGGGAACCTTTCTAGTAATTATGCCCAATCACATTCCCTGTCTTATTTACATAACAAACACATGTCCACATGATGATTTATTAAAAAATTATTAAAAATTTACACCAAAACCAAGTCAGCAGCATTGACAATTTTATAAAAACACGTAAAGCTGTGCACTTAATTAAATTATTTTTTTTGTTTTTTCCCAATATATGAAAAAATTCCTTCTCTCCTCGTTGTTTTTAGGATTCCTCATCTTCCCTTTCTCGCACGAGTCATACGCCACGCCTGCGAACGCTCAGGCTTTTTCTGTTGTAAGAATTTTGGTATTTGATGCTCCCATTGGTTTTCTTGAAGATGTGGAGAACGCAAAAGCAGTTTCAGGAGGATCTGGTGTGATTATCGGTTCTTATAAAAACGAAGTGATTACCAATTATCATGTTCTTGCTGAATACATCGAGAATCCAGAAAAATACAGTTTCCTCATATGTTTAACATATAGCTATACTGAGCCACCTTCTTGCAGATTCCGAGGAAAAGTCCTGAAATACAATAAGTATCTCGACCTCGCACATATTCAAATTACTCATGGATATACAGATGAACCTGGTCCAGATGGGAAAACTGGTCTTGCGGAATATCCAACTCAATTTGATATCGACCCCGTATATTTCTCATCAATTAATTCTCCTTTAAATGCAGATGGTGTTCAAATTGGTGAGAAAATTTTTGTATACGGATTTCCTGGATATGGCGGAAGCAATATTACCCTCACAACGGGAATAGTGAGCGGATTTGATACGATGGATGTTCTCGGATCCTCCTACACATTCTTTATTAAAACCGATACAAAACTAAATCCGGGAAATTCAGGAGGAGCGGTATTTGATGAAAATAATAACTTTATTGGCATCCCGACACTTGTCGTTGGGGGAGATGGAAATATTGGCTATATAATGCCTATAAAAACAGTAGAAATTTTTCTGGGGAAGCAATCAGGTATCATTAACGAGGGAATTCTTACAGAGGTTCTCCAAAAGAAAGAAGAAGAGTATGAAGCATGGAAGAAGAAACAATGTGGGGAAAACTCATTTTTGACACAGAAAGAAGGTTGCCAGTGTGAGGAAGGATATGAATGGGAAAACGATGATCCAGATAATATGAACTGTAAAAAAACTATTCCAAAAGAAGGAAAGGAGGAAGAGAAGAAGGATGAGAAGAAAGACGAGAAGAAAGAACAGACAGGAAAGCTCTTTAGTGTTGAACAATGTGGAACGCACTCAACTCTCTCGCAAGAAGGAAAGTGTGTTTGCGACGAGGGCTTTGCCATCGGAAAATATGGAAAATGTGCCAAAGAAAATGATGATTATACGCCTCCGGAGGAATCTTCCTTTTCGGACGTTTCCACAACTCACAAAAATAGAACAGCCATAGAATATTTGAAAGAGAAAAATATTCTCCGGGGATATGAGGATGGCAGCTTTAAACCACTCAAACCAGTAAATAGAGGAGAGCTGCTCAAGATTATTATCGAAGCCAATCCGAAAAATTTTGATGCTGCACAGTATGCAAAAGATTGTTTCTTAGACGTGGCTGCTGATCTTTGGTTTACTCCATATGTGTGCTATGCCAAGGAAAAAGGATGGGTAAAAAGATATGAAGATGGCACATTCCGTCCTGGACAAACGGTTTCGAAAGTGGAGGCAATAAAAATAATTTTGGAAGCGTATGGATTTAAAATCCCTGAACGAGCGACTGAAAGTGTATTTCTTGATGTTGATCTCGGAGAATGGTTTTCAGCGTATATTCAGGTGGCGAATACATTCGGATTTTTGGAAGAAACATCGGGAACGTATGAACCGTATGGAGGAATGAGGAGGTCAAGCGTGAGCGAAACTATGTATCGAGTTCTCCGTTTTGAGGAAAAATCAGCGCTTCCGGAATTTACAAAGTTCACTTCAGAGGACAAATCTTTTTCTCTTGAAATTCCGGTGGAATGGAGTTCTGCCACAGATCCCGCCGAGCTTGGAATGAAGGCAAAAACCACGAGTGATGATGAAAAGATACTATTTGTTGCGCTGAGTCCGCTCCAGAATGAAAACGATCTCATACAAGAGAGTCTAGGTGTGAGTTTTGAAAAGCTCTCAGATGTTCTTACTCTTGACGAATATCTCAAGAAAGTGAAAGAGAAGGAGAAAAATTTTTATGAAACAGTGAAAGTCATTCGTGAAGAGACAATCGAGATTGCCGGAAAACAAGTGAAAAGGTTGGAGTATGATTTTTCACCTGTCGGTATTTCTCTCCGGACTGTGATATACATTTTTCTTAATAATCAGGATGTATATTCTCTTACATTTACCGCATTTTCCGAAACAATAGATGAGTACTATCCTACCTTTGAACACATTGCAGAAAGCTTTCAAATAGAGAAATCATGAGGAATGCAAAAATCATTCTATTCAAACTCCTCCATAAACTTCTGGATATCGTAGTATTCCACTTCCTCCGTGAGAGTCGTTTTTTTTTCTTTTCGTTGAGGAACTTTCTCAAGAAAATTCGTATCTTCTCGCTGAAATAAAATTCCCATAGCAATTTTTTTCTCAAGATCTTGAGAAATTGCTAATGCCGCATCAATATTTTTTACGTCATATCCGGGGATATCTTCAATATGCTGAATTCGTTCCCAAAACCAATTTTGAGATGTTGCTTTATTATACGTGGGACAGAGCTGCATTACTTCTACAAACGCAAAACCATTATGATGAAGCGCTGCCTGAAGAATTTTTGTCAGGTGTTTCACATCACCAGAAAATGTTCGCGCAACAAATGTCGCACCAAGGGAAAGCGCAAAATGACAAACATTTACTGCATCAAGAAGAACGCCATCGGGAGAAGAGTTCATAATCGAGCCCTTTCTTGTGGCTGAAGACGCCTGACCTGTTGTAAGTCCGTAATTTTCATTGTTATGGCAAATAAACAAAAAGGGATAATTATTTCGAATCGTATGGACCAAGTGATTCACACCTTCGCTAAAAGTTCCACCATCGCCGGCGAAAGCAATGACTCTCATTTTGTTATTCGCGAGAACAGCGCCCGCTGCAAGAGGAAGAACTCTTCCGTGGAGTCCATGAATTGTATATGCACCGATTTTATCAGAGGCGTTTCCATGACATCCAATATCAAAACAAAATAACACCTCCTGATTTTGAATTCCCTCAAGAGCGAGTGCTCGAAAAAGAGATTGCTCAATTCCAAAGTTTCCACATCCATCACACCAAGTGAGCATCTGATCACTTTCTTCATACGCGAGATACGCTTCAGGGTTTTCAGCGAGTTTTTGGAGAATTTCGATATCAGATGGATTTGGACAAGGCATGGGGAAATTTTAAATTTTGAATTTTAAATTTTGAATTTTCTTTGAAAATTCCAGAACCTCCTCAAGATAAAATGCTCTTCCGTCGTACTTCAAAAACTTTTCTTGAAATTTGAGTCCAGACTTCGCTTCAAAAAGAGTTCCAAATTGTCCCAGATAATTTCCCTCCACCAAACACACATTCTTATTCTCCTCAAAAAACTTTTGCGCTACTTTTGTCTTGAGTGGCCATACGTAATCATAATGAAGGTAATTGATGCTCAGTTTCAATAATTTTGCTTCTTGAATTGCATCCAGCATCACATTCTTTGTACTTCCCCATCCCACAAATGAAACGTCAGCTCCTTTGGGAGATCCATATATTTCCGGCTCGGGAAGAGTTTCTTCCACAGTTTTTAGTTTTCGCATTCTTTTTTCCATCATTTTTTTTGCCGGCTCTGCATCCTCTGCAAGAGTTCCATCCTCGTGATGTTCATCGCCATTCGCATAATAATGCGCGGGGCCTGATCCGGGAAGCCATCTTAAAGAAACGCCCGACTCTGTAAATTCATAGCGATTTTTTGACACGAGGTTTTTTAATGCATTTGGATCAGTGACAATGCCTCTTTCTATCGGAATTTTTTTCAATTCGAAAAATTCCGTCGTCATTCGAGACTCCAAAATTGTTTTTTCTGTGAGAACAACAACTATTATTTGATATTTTTCCGCAATATTCAGGGCGTGTTGAATGAGTTCATATGAAGACTCGGGGTCACTGCAGGCGAGTACCGCTCGAGGGAATTCTCCATGAGAGCTATAGAGCGCTAAATCCAAATCTCCTTGGCATGTCCATGTGGGAAGACCAGTTCCAGGTCCCGGTCTTTGGCAATTCACAATCACGAATGGAGTTTCCGTAATTCCTGAGAGAGAAACAGTTTCGGTCATGAGATCATATCCGCCACCAGAAGTAGCTGAGAGTGCTCTTGTTCCCATAAACATTGATCCCAGCGTCATTTCCGCAACAGTAATTTCATCTTCTCCCTGTTTTACAAGCATTCCTGTCTCTTTTGCTTTTTTCGCTATGTACGTCAAAATTCCGCTCGAAGGACTCATCGGATATGCATAATACGCCCGGACTCCGGCATGAATTGCCCCAAGACAGAGTGCTTCAGTTCCATTAATAAGCATTGTTTTTGGAGTTTTTTTGGGATGAGAAATATCTAATTTTGGAAGGTCTGGAATGCCATTTGCATCATAGCCTGCCTTCAAACATTTGAGGTCAATTTCCAATATTTTTGGCTTAGATGCGAATCTTTTTTCTACTTCTTCTTGAAGTTTATTGAGTGGAAGTCCAAGCACTCGCCATGCGAGTCCCAGAAGCACCATATTTGTCATGAGTTCATTCCCGCCAAATGAATAGGCAATTTGCCTGGCGGGAAGATAGACCAGTCGAACACTGAGCTCCTCAGCTTTTTTCTCTACGTTCGGAACAATGAGTTTATACCGCTCGTCTCCATGAACAAAAATGCTCCCTTTTGGTGCTGTATGTATGTATTCCTTAAGTCCCACTCGGTCTACTGCCAAAAATAAGTCTACTTTTTGAGAAAGAGCGTGCACTTTTTCTGTGCTGAAATTTACCTGAAAATTTGCATGTCCTCCTTTGATGAGTGAAGGATATTCCCGATCTGCATTCATGTAAAATCCTTGTCTTTTAAGCGCTTTCATCAGGATTTCTCCGGTAGAGAGAAGTCCAGATCCACTGGCGCCGGTTATTTTTATTACGTGCCTGGTCAATTAGGAATTAGGAATTAGGAATGGCTTTGTTGCACAAATAAATTGTACGGGAATAGGAGTATGTCTAAGATGAGGAGGAACAATAACCTCTTTCAAAATGAAAAAGAAATCCTCACTTAGACAGAGATATCGTATCGCAAATT
>JACRHZ010000030.1 GCA_016220175.1 Candidatus Peregrinibacteria bacterium | reverse complement strand
GTTCTGCTTTGAATAGTATGACTGCTCTCGGAATGCCAAAAAGTTACAAAATAGTATGAAAACCTTAGAAAAAGAAAATTGCTCTTTCCTGAGTCTCTATATTATGATTTGTGCAACAAAGCCATTCAAAATTCAAAATTTCTTTTGACACCTAGAGCACCGCCTGGTAGAATCTCCCCTGCTTTTTTTATTCCTTTTTCATTCTTCTATGGCTGACAATGTATTTCAGCGAACCAAGCCTCATGTGAACGTGGGAACAATTGGACACGTAGATCATGGGAAGACCACTCTTACTGCTGCCATCACAACAGTCCTTTCAAAAAAAATTGGAGGTACAAATGTTGCCAAAGCTTTTGATCAAATTGACAATGCACCTGAAGAGAAGGCACGCGGTATTACTATTTCTACTTCGCATGTTGAGTATGAAACAGCAAAGAGACATTATGCGCACGTTGATTGTCCCGGACATGCTGACTACGTAAAGAACATGATTACTGGTGCAGCTCAGATGGACGGTGCTATTCTTGTGTGTTCTGCTGCAGATGGTCCAATGCCACAGACAAGAGAGCATATACTCCTCGCAAGACAGGTGGGAGTTCCATGTATTGTGGTATTTCTTAACAAAGTGGATATGGTGGATGATCCAGAGCTTCTCGATCTCGTCGAAATGGAGCTTCGAGAACTTCTCTCAAAATATGAATTCCCAGGAACTGAAATTCCATTCATTAAAGGATCCGCTCTCAAGGCGCTTGAAAATCCAGATAACGATGAAGCGACAAAGTGTATCATGGAGCTTGCAGATGCTCTCGACACATATATTCCTACTCCGGTTCGAGAACTTTCCAAGCCATTCCTCATGCCGATCGAAGACATTTTCTCAATCAAAGGACGAGGAACTGTAGCAACTGGGCGAATTGAGCTCGGAATTGTAAAGGTAAATGATGAGGTGGAGATCGTTGGAATTCGTGAGACACGCAAGGTAACGGTTACCGGAGTGGAAATGTTCAAAAAGCTTCTCGATCAAGGACAGGCCGGAGACAACGTGGGAGTGCTGCTTCGAGGAATTGAGCGTGAGGAAATTGAGCGAGGACAAGTTCTCGCAAAGCCGGGCTCAATTACTCCTCATACAGAATTTGAGTCTGAGGTTTATGTACTCTCCAAGGATGAAGGAGGAAGACATACTCCATTCTTTAAGGGATACAAGCCTCAATTTTATATCCGAACAACAGATGTTACCGGTGAAATCACTCTTCCAGACGGAGTAGAAATGGTAATGCCGGGAGATAACATCAAAATGACGGTGAAACTTGGTTGCCCTATCGCTCTTACAGATCAGACAAAATTTGCTATTCGAGAAGGAGGTCGAACTGTTGGAGCAGGAGTTGTTACCAAAATTCTCAAATAGGCTTCTATCTCCCTTCCGCTTTCTTTGGAAGGGAGGAAGAAATTTGTTTTTTCTTTAGATCTTTAAAAAAATGGCTACAAAATCCCCCACCGCTCCTCAACTTCAAAAAATTCGAATTACATTGAAGAGTTTTGACCACACCGTCATCGACAAAGCGTGCAGAACTATTTTGGAAACAGTATCCCGAACAGGGGCGATTATCGCTGGTCCTGTACCGCTTCCAGTCCATATTAAAAAAATAACTCTCAATAAATCTACATTTGTACACAAGGATTCACGCGAGCAGTATGAGATTCGCACACATAAAAGACTGATCGATTTAAGTGATGCGACGCCACAAACCATCGAAGCGCTTTCCAATCTTCACCTTCCTGCTGGTGTAGATGTTTCGGTGAAGATGATTACGGAGAAGTGACGCACGCGAAGCGTGTGTCATCCCGGAATTTTGAGCGAAGCGAGAAATATCCGGGATCTCTCTTCAGGAGCATGTTTACAAGTGTGCTCTCTTTTTGAGTTGTAGAAAATTTGGTTGGAAAATGTCTATGACTTTGGAATTTTTGCCTCATTTTTCGCACGCTCAATCATAAATTTCACGCCGTCATTCATGTTCTCTGTTTCGAGACGTATGTGTGGATTTTTATTTTGAAAAACGCGAAAAATTTCATCAGCGAATGCCTGTCCAACAAGGGGAACTTTTTCAAAATCGAAGATGATGATTTTGAATTTTTCGAGACCAGAAAGAATTCTCCGCGCCTGAGATCTGGAAATATGAATTCCACTTACTGTGTAGAGCTTCACTCGTATTTCCGTTTTATCAAAGCCATAATCACTCTCCGCGCCAATATTGGTGTAAAGACTGAAAACATCATTCAAGTGGCGTTGTGAGGAAATTTTGATCTGAAATACAACTCTTGTCCCATTTTTTATTTTTTGCTCCGTGCTCACAAATACATCGGGAATTTCATTATTCACGATCAGCTGATGTCCAAAACTCTCAAGAATAAACAGATCACAGACTTTTGAAGTAAAGAATATTCCTTCTCCCGAGTGAGATTTTGGCATCGTTGTCGTTTTTCCTTTGAGAAGGTCTTGGATTGCCTCAAGTTCAGAGTGCAATTTTCGCTTCTGCATGATATTTCGAAAAACTCCTACTCCAACATCATCAATACAAAATGATAAAATTTTCTTTTGAAGAGCGACTTTTATACGAATATTCTTTGACTCAGAATGTTCGATGGCATTATTCAGCATTTCAGAAAATCCGTAGGTAAAAATGCTTTGGATATTTTCTGGAAGCTTTTTGAATGGAGGAAATGCAGTCCTCACTTGCTCAAAAACCCTGTCTTCCTGAAGAGCAACATTTGGAAATGTTTTGGCGTAACGGAAAGGAAATATTTTCTGATGTTTCTTCGCGTATTCCAGAAGAACATAAAAAGCAGATCTTGTTGTTCCAATCTTGATAAGAGCGTGATTTTCGACCAGTTCTTGCGTCAAGCGATGAATATATTGCCGGGAAACATGAAATTCCTTCACGATATCGGAAGTTCTGATCTTTCCTCTTTTCTGAGCCAATTGGAGTATTTTCGTTTTTGAAATCATGTTGTCCACTAATTGACAACTCCATTATATTTAATTGACAACCAATTGTCAACCAAATTATTTTAATTGACAACCAGATTGACAACTGATTCCATCGAGAGTCGCCTGAGCCAAAGGCTCCACTTTGTGGTTCACAGCCGACCTTTTCGGGAGAAATCATCTTGATTGCTACTTGATTTTTCACTCAATGCTTGGCGGCTGGCAGGGAATTTGTATGTTTACGTTTTTCTCATCATTATTACCATTTTTTTTCTTTCTTTCTTTTCTAAATTTGATGTGTTTTACGTTATCAAGCTGAATTGCTTCACAAATGATTTGATTAATTGACGTTGTTACTTCTTCGGGAGAGACATTATTTTTATACTTCTTTTTTAATGCCCTTCTGATGAAATTAATAATTGGTGGAGCATACAGTAAGCTTGCGACACTTGCAGGATCTAGTGCTACATGCTTAGCCCAAAGAAGATCTAAGCCTTTTTTTGCAACAGATTCCGTATGCAAATATTGTAAAATCTCTACATTGTCCTTGATCAATTCTTGAGAACTTAAATCAATGGTGAATATTTTTTTTGATTCAATAGGCTTGTTAAAAAGAATTTTATACAATTCAAAGTTTTTTCCATTAGTAAGCAACGCCCACTCAATTCCTTCATTTGCCCCATAGTTGATTGCTTGTCTCAGGTGTTTATCCGAAAGTTCTAGTGACAGTGATTTTACTTCGACTAAAAAATGACGAACACCTTTTTTCTGAACTACATAATCAGCATATGTGCCTCTAATCATATATTCTGTCTTCACCTCTTCTATTGGGGTAAAACCGAGTACATCAGTAAGAAAGAAGTTAATCATTAATCTTGTCCCAGACTCATCAAGATCAGTAATTTTGTTATTGAAATACATTTTCTGGTATTCCTTCAGTTTTAAAAGTAATTTATGTTTTTTGCTTTTCGTTAACATAATAAAAAAGTATAAAAAAATCTAAATTATTTGCATCTTACTCTCATTTCTTCGCCCTCGAAAGATATTTTTAATTCTTCTTATTTTCTCGTATACTTCTAAACGTCTTCTTCATTTCCCTATGAACACCTTCGGACACATCTTTCGGGTCACAATTTTTGGAGAATCTCACGGCGGAGCGGTTGGATGCGTGATTGATGGCTGTCCGCCGAAACTCAAAATTTCCACAGCGGAAATTGAGAAAGAACTCAAAAGACGAGCAACGGGACAAAGTGAAATCACTTCCGGAAGAAAAGAGGATGACAAAGTGGAAATTCTTTCGGGGGTAGAAAATGGAGTAACTTTGGGAACGCCGATTTGCATGATCGTGCAAAATAAAGATGCAAAGCCTGAAGATTATAAAAATCTGGAACATCTCTATCGTCCGAGTCATGCGGATTTTACGTATGAAAAAAAGTATGGAATTCGCTCAAAATCTGGTGGAGGAAGAGCAAGTGCGCGCGAAACAACCGCTCGAGTCATGGCGGGAGTTTTGGCAAAGAAGATTCTTCAGCAAACAGGAATAGAAATTCTCGCATATGTTTCGAATGTGAAAAATATTGAAACGGAAATTGATCCGGAGAAAGTAACGTTCGGAGCAATTCAGAAAAATGAGATTCGTTGTCCGGATGAAAAAAAGGCAAAGGAAATGATTTCTCTGATTACAAAAATGAAAGCAGAAGGAAATTCTGTTGGAGGCGTCATTACTGGAATTGTGAAAAATTGTCCAATTGGGCTTGGCGAGCCAGTTTTCGATAAACTCGAAGCAGATTTGGCAAAAGCGCTGATGTCACTTCCCGCCACAAAAGGTTTTGAAATCGGCTCTGGATTTGCCGGAACACACATGACCGGAAAAGAGCATAATGATCCATTTTATCAGAAAAAAGATGGAATGATTGGCACAAAAACGAATAATTCCGGCGGAATTCAGGGCGGAATTTCAAATGGAGAAAATATTGTCCTTCGTGTTGCTTTTAAGCCAACTTCGACGATTAGCATTCCCCAAGAAACTGTCGACGATAATGGAAAGCCGAAAACTTTGAAAAATGTCCACGGAAGACATGATCCGTGCGTTCTTCCGCGTGCCGTTCCCATCGTGGAAGCGATGATGGCAATTGTGATTGCGGATCATTATTTGAGGGCGAAATCCATTTTCTGAAGGCGACACGGCGCCGTATCGCCTTCTATATCGATCTTGCAAAAAATCGCCTTTTCCCTTATCCTGATCGGGAATTTTCTCTCAAAAAAATGCCACCAAAATCGACGTATTCTGCGGAAAGTATTCAAGTCCTCGAAGGACTTGAAGCTGTTCGAAAAAGACCTGGAATGTATATCGGCTCAACTGACGTAAGAGGGCTTCATCATCTCCTCTGGGAAATAGTTGATAATGCGATTGATGAGGCAATGGCTGGATTTTGCACAAAAATTGATATTACCCTCCAAAAAGATGGCGGATATCGGGTTCTTGACAATGGTCGAGGAATTCCCGTGGATATGCACTCAAAAACCAAGAAGTCTGCATTAGAAACGGTAATGACTGTCCTTCATGCCGGCGGAAAGTTTGGTGGCGGTGAGTACAAGGTATCGGGAGGACTCCATGGGGTTGGAGCATCCGTTGTAAATGCGCTTTCTGTGAAAACAGTTGCTCATGTCCACCGCGACGGAAAGATTTGGCATCAAGAATATAAACGCGGAAAGGTTTTGGCAGATGTCAAAGAGATAGGAAAATCGAATTTTATAGGAACAGAAATTCTCTTTTATCCAGATCCCGAAATCTTTGAAACACTCGATATGGAGCTTGAGGCGATATACACACGAATGCGCCAACAAGCATATCTCACCAAAGGAGTGGAAATTTCTGTGCTGGATGAAAGAACGGACCCACACAGTCGATACCGATTTCTTTTTGAAGGAGGAGTTTCATCGTATGTGCAACACCTCAATGTGAATCGAAATCCCATCAGTTCCGTGATATCTGTCGAAGCAGAGAGTGAGGGATGCGAAGTAGAAATTGCTTTTCAGTATACAGAAAGTTTCACGGAACATGTTATTTCGTTTGCGAATAATATCCATACTGTTGAAGGAGGCACTCATCTTACCGGGTTTCGTGCGGCGCTTACGAGAAGTATCAACACGTACGCTCGAGATAAACTCCTTTTAAAAGAAAAGGAAGATAATCTCACCGCCGATGATGTCCGGGAAGGTCTTACTGCAATTGTTTCCGTGAAACTTGCAGACCCGCAATTTGAAGGACAAACGAAAGCAAAACTTGGAAATTCTGAAGTGAGGCCAATTGTAGAAAGTGTCTTTGCCGAAAAATTTATGGAATATCTCGATGCTCATCCCAATGAAGCAAAGGGTGTTGTCGGAAAGTGTGCTCTTGCTGCCAGAGCGAGAATTGCTGCACGCGCTGCGAGAGATACGGTCATTCGAAAAGGAGCACTCGAGGGGATTATGCTTCCGGGAAAACTCGCGGATTGCTCATCACGAAATGCAGAAGAAAGTGAGATCTTTATCGTCGAGGGAGATAGTGCCGGCGGTTCTGCAAAACAGGGAAGAAATCGGCATTTCCAGGCAATATTGCCGCTCAGAGGCAAAATTCTCAATGTGGAGCAGGCTCGAATGGATCGCATGCTCGCAAATAATGAAGTGAAAAACTTAATTATTGCCCTCGGAACGAGCATTGGAGAGAGTTTTGATAGAGAAAAACTTCGGTATCATAAAATTGTCATTATGACCGATGCAGATGTGGATGGAGCGCATATTCGCACGCTTATTTTGACGCTTTTTTATCGATATTTTAAGGACCTTATTGATGGAGGATATTTGTATATTGCTCAACCTCCACTATTTAAAATTTCAAAAGGGAAAGATATTCGATATGCATACAGCGATACTGAAAAGGATAAACACATTAAGGCGCTTGGAGGAGATATTGCACTTGCTGAGGAATCCGAAGAAGAGGAAATCCTCGAAGAAGGAGAGGAAGCAAATGCCAATCAAAAGAAAAACGTGAAAATTGCAATTCAGAGGTACAAAGGACTTGGAGAAATGAATCCCGAACAGCTCTGGGAAACGACAATGAACCCAGAATCTCGCACAATGCTCAAGGTGGTCATGGAAGATGCAGAAAAGGCTGATGCTGTCTTTGAAACGCTCATGGGGTCTGAAGTCGCTCCGAGAAGAAAATTTATCCAAAATAGAGCGAAGCAGGTGAAGAATTTGGATATTTAGGCGGAAGAGTCGTCAGTGGTCAGCAGAAACCTTATCTGTTGTCGAGGTTCGTCGACAGATAACATTTTAATTTGACTAATTTAGAAGCCAATAGCCGCAGGTCATACTGATTCTCGACTGCAAGACAGTATCTCCATCATCATAATGAAAGAAGCAATTTCTCTATGTTCATTCATGAGAAAAATTATTATCTGACCCATTATGAAGATTTTCTCTCAATTCATGTCTTTCTTTTTTCCTCCTGAATGTCTCCAATGCGGAAAAGAAGATTTTTGGATTTGCAAAGAGTGTCTCAACAAAATAATTCTTGAAAAATCGCCACCGCCATACCATCTTGAGTATTTCGAAAAAGTGTTTGTTTGTAGCGGATGGGAAAATATGCTGATTCAATCGGCGGTGAAAAAAATAAAATTTGAATTCGCGACTGGAATTCTTGATGATGTGCAACCACTTTTTGAAAAACGCATACGTGAGTGGGACATCCAAAAAGATGCGATTTTTGTGCCTGTTCCTCTTCATTTTCTTCGGAAAAATGAACGTGGATTTAATCAGAGTGCACTTCTTGCCAAAATTTTTTCTGAAATTTTTTGTGGGGAAATAAAAGTATACGAACTCATAAAACGCACTCGAAATACACCGCATCAATCACATCTTTCGAAAGAAGATCGAAAAGAAAATATTGCAAGTGCCTTTTTATTAAACACAAAAATTGCACAGAAAATTAGTCCACTCACACCGATCATTCTCGTCGATGATGTCCTCACCACAGGAAACACCATGATGGAATGTGCGAAAGTTCTCAAATCGCATGGATATGAGAAAATTTGGGGAATGGTCGTAGCACACGGGAAGTAGTCAATCTGCTCCTTTCCTCGACAAAACGACGAGCACTGTCTTTAGTAAAATTTTGATATCAAGCCAAAAACTCCAATTTTCTAAGTAGTAAATATCAAGACGTATTTCTTCAGCAAAAGGAAGATCTGACCTTCCTGAAATCTGAGAAAGTCCTGTTACTCCAGGCTTCATCATGAGAACTCTTTTGTGCGAAACCTCATACTTTTCCACTTCCTCAGGAAGATGAGGCCGTGGTCCCACAAGTGACATATCTCCTCGAAGAACATTCATGAGATTGGGGAGTTCGTCAAACGAAATTCGGCGAAGAAAACGTCCAATTGGAGTAATGCGCGGATCATTTTTTACTTTAAAAAGTGGACCATCACGATGATTTTTTGAAGAAAGATGCTTTTTAAATTTATCCGCATTCGGATACATTGACCGAAATTTCCACATGATAAACGATTTTCCATAAGCTCCAATTCTTTTGCTCTTATAAAAAATTGGGCCGCGCGATGTCACAAAAATAAGAAATGACACGAGAAGAAATATAGGGCTGAGCAGCAGAACCAAGATAAGAGACGCCAGAATATCAAAAATCCTCTTTCCGACTCTGTCCCCTACTCTTGGCAGAGCAGGAACCGCAAGAATAAGAGGCGTTTTTCCAAAAAGTGAAATTTCAAGGCGCGCAAACGCCATGTTATTTTCCTGTGGAACAAATCGAAAAAAGAGATGTTTTTCTGTACATATTTCTTGCAATATTCGCGCAGTGTTTTCAGAAGTTTTTGGTTCACATCTCCAGAGTTCATCCGCTTCATAATGACCTTTTGAAAGTTCGTGAATTTCTTTTTCTGAAAATTCCTCCACAATTTCAAATTGCGGAAATTTTTGCAGAATAGATTTTATGGTGGCGACACTCTGAGAATTGCCAAAAAGAATTATTTTTTTGTGATTTTTTCCGGCTTTCCAAAAGATCATCTGAAGCCATCTCAAGAAAGTTCGAGAAAAAAAAGTAAAAAGAACAGAAAATATCATTGCCTGAAAGAGCATGACCCGAGAAAAAATAAGTTCGTGGCGAAAGAGCGCATACCAGGCAACAATGAGCATTCCCCAAAGAAATGTCGCAAAAATAAGGCGAAAAATCTCTCTTACGGGTTCAAAATTTTCATCAAATCGATAATACCCGAGAAAAAAGAGGAGAAAAACAAATGCGAAAGCGGTAGTAACAAGAAATGGGAAAAAAAATGACCAGAGGGGCAAATCTCCGGCTGCAAAATTAAATTGCACCCATGGAAGGAGATCTGTCAGTGGTCTTAAAAAATAGGCCAGAATCCACGCCACCGAAACACTCGCGAAATCAAGCGGTACGCGAAAAAGTAGAATGGCAATGTCTCCTTTTTTCATGAATTTTTCTTCGGAAAAAACGAAGTGATGATACTGGATTTCAAGCGAAAAATGAAGCCGAACAATTGGCGCAGGTTTTTTGCATAGATAAAAAATGAGGCTTTTGTAGAGACAAGGCATGCCTTGTCTCTACGGTTTTTAATAGACCTCTTTGAGATAACACCCCTCGCCCATTCGACTCGTCCCGACAAGTCGGGACTCGCTCAGGGTGAATCTTGTATTTTGAATTCCCCAATAATTTACAATAGTTTTTTTCAATAGACTTCTCTTAAATAACAAGATTCACAGTACACAATCTCCGGTCTTTCTGGCGCGTAACTTGTCTTTATCTCTTTTTTGCACTTCATACAACTTCTCTCCCAGAGTTTTCTCGGATTTCTGAGCGCCATTCGCTCTTTATGCCTTTGATCAGGACATTTTCGAGGAATTGGAATTCCCATTTCTTTGTAGAATTTCAGTTCCTGCGGAATAATTTTGTACGGTTTTCCGGTTACCTCGCAAATGAGGATTTTTTCGCAAATGTCATCTCTTACATCTTTGATGTTTTCTGGAATTTCCACTCTTGGTCCCAAATAATTCTCTCCTGACTTTTCTTCTTCATGCCAATTCCAACTTTTCGCAAACACTTCTTCTTTCGAAAGTGGAAAATATTCCTGAGCAACAGATTCGTTGTACCCAAATGGTGAAACACTCGCAGGAAAAAATTCGCCCCATTCGCGAAGCGACCCTGAGCCCGTCGAAGGGTCTCCGTCCTTCATCATATACTCTATAATTTTTGGAACGAGTTTTTCGTATTCTTCTTTTGAATATTGCTTATTGAGAATACAATATTCAGATTTTTTCATTCCGACACATCCAAAAAGATTTTTGGAATTAAAACACAAACTGCAATAAAAAATATTGGAATTAAACCAGCAAATATCGGAAAAACACTGATGATAATTGGTATCAGCTCCTATTGTTTCATAATCAAGTTCTGAGTGGTCATCGTTATTGGTGTCATAACAATTTTTGAGCTCCGTCCCATCAGATATAAATTTTGAATCCTCAAGATTTTTTACCTCAAAGCAAAAATGGGAATTTTTTGAATGTGAAATATTGTCTCCCGAACAATTTTCAATATTTATCAGATTTGCATATTTCCGAATTGCATTCTTTAATTTTTTCTGAAAACTAATGTGGATATTTCTTAAATCTTTTTTTAGTGACCGTATTTTTTCGAAATATTCTTCTTTTGAGAATTGTTTGTTTCCAATGCAGTACTTTGCATTATTCAAGCTATAACATGCAAAGCAATGTTGACATGATTTTAAGTCATATCCAAAAAAACAGTCAGATGAATGAGAACAGTCTTGAATCCATCCACAGTTATAACAATTATGAGAATCTATGGCTTCATAACACAGTTCTGAATAGGTTACACTTGATGAGTCACAAACATTTTTTACATTGAGAACTCTATTTGAACAAAACGAATCTTCATTCCACCCAGAAGCAAAAAGGAGATAACAATTCTTGTTGTCCACAGCAAAGTTGCAATATTCACTATTTTCAGGATTTTTATTGTTTAAATTTATTCGAGGCACGTTATCAAAAAGCTCTCGGAACTGTTCAAAAAATGTTCTGGAGAAATCAAAGCTTTTTCCATAAAGATATGGGTCGTAGCGGTCACTCCACCATTCACTCTGATCGTATACCTTGTATGGTTTATCCGAAGAATACATCGAAATAATCTGCTTTTTTGTGAGATCACATTTTCGATGATACAAATTCCGTTCATTTCTCCAAGAAAATTTTCTTTGCCTTCGACAATCGGGACAATGTGTTGGTGGCGGAATTCCATATTTCTTTCCTCCAAAAATTGGGGAAATTTTGTCATAAAATTTCAAATCATCAGATGTGATCTCGAATGAAGCCGAACAATGAACACAGATTTTTTGCATTCGTAATTCGTAATTTGGAATTCGTAATTGAATAATGCTTCCACGCCACATCGCCTTTGTCAATACCTCGAAATACCCGGAACTTATAAAATGGCTTGATTTTGCGATAAAATTCATGTAATTTCTTGTAGAAAAAATTCTACAACACGAAGATGGGCGACGATGGGATCGTAGCCTTCTAAAATATTTTCCCCTAATTCCTGATTCCTTATTCTTTATTCCTCCTTTGCTTTCTGACCTTCAACGCCTCGGCCTCACTGCTGAAGAAGCAAAAGTCTACCTTGCGGCGCTTGAAATAAACGGTGGTCCTGTTTCCGTGATCGCAAAAAAAGCCGAAGTACATCGAGTTGGATGCTATTACACTATTGAAAATCTTCTGAAAAAACGCCTCATGAGTCAGTACAATAAGAATGGGACAAAGTGCTTTGCACCAGAACCACCAGAACAAATTTTTCACCTCGCGAAGGAGAACCTTGAAACCGCGAAAAATCTCATTCCTGAACTTCTTTCCTTAAAAAGCATTCTCGCTTTTCAACCGAAAATCAGATTTTATGAAGGACGAAGTGGCGTGGAAAAAGTGTTTACGGAGTCACTAAATGCAAAAGGTGAAATCCTTGGGTACAGCAATCTCCAGACGGTGCTCACTTTTTTCCCTGATTTTTTTAAAGAATATCTCCACACAAAACTCTCGAAGAAAATTAAAACGAGATATCTTTCGCCAAATACAATTGGAAATGTGCATATTCTGAAAAAATTTCTCCCAAAAAAATTTGATCCGAATCTTTTTGAAATTCTCCTCGTGAATAAAAATCAATTCCTTTTTGAAAATGAAATTCTTATTTTTGGAAATTCCGTGGGAATCGTTTCTCTCAAGAAAGAAGAACTTTTGGGACTCATTGTCGAGAGTCCAACTCTCGCGAGAACGATGAAGGCAATTTTTGATCTCGCGTGGCTTGGGGCGACAGCGTTTGTGGCGCAGTGAAGGCGACACGGCGCCGTGTCGCCTTCCGAAAAAAATCTATTTATTGGATTTTCTTTCTCAATATCGATACTCTAAAAGCATGAAAAAATCCCCCGCATTCACGCTCGTAGAAGTGCTCATTTCTATCACTGTTATTGCGATCATTAGCCTTATGGCATCACCGCTCTACAGTATGATCCGGGTAAGAAACAATCTCGAACTTGCGGCAAATGTTGTGGCACAAAACATGAGACGTGCCCAAATACTGGCTGAGGCTTCGAGAGAAGATTCCGATTGGAGTATAAGAGTAGAACCGGGAAAAGTGACCATTTATAAAGGAAATGATTTTGAGACGAGAGATGCGAGCTTTGATGAAGTCTCTGAGCTTTCTTCAGATATTACTCCTCAAGGTGTTCTCGAAGTAACATTTTCCGAATTTTCTGGCTTGCCGAACGCTACAGGAATTCTTACGTTTGTTTCGAATGAAAATGAAACCCACATCATCACCATCGGCGCAAAAGGCTCGATCCATTCGTAAGGTAGAGGGGCTTATTTTTTTGGAAGTACTCCTCGGGATTGTGATTTTTGGAATCGTCATTACTGCTTTTATCGATCCGATTTCATTCGGGAAAAAAAGCATTTCTGCCTCTGGCATGAAGACAAGGGCAACTCTTATCGCGGAAGAAGGCACAGAAGCCCTGCGAAATATTCGGGATGAGAATTTTTTTAATTTGGAAGATGGAACGCATGGTCTTACCATAAATGCTGGGAGTTGGTCGTTTGCTGGAGTATCCGATATAACGGATATTTTTACGCGTGAAATAAAAGTTCTTCCACTTTCAGACGACACAAAACAAGTAACTTCAAAAGTAACATGGGAAGAAACGCATGGAAACATTAAAACACTTTCATTAGATACCTATCTCTCGAATTGGAGGCACGATACCTTTCCTCCGATTGATCCCGATAATTGGAAAGTTCCTAAGCCGGGTGTATCCATCGACTATGACGGAGTTGAGGATGGATGGAAAATTCAAACTCAGGGGAATTATGCCTATATGGTGAGGAGAAATGCGAATCCTGATTTTATTATTATAAATGTTTCCAACCCCGATGCTCCTGTAGGAGCACATCTTTCAAATCTTCTTGGAGGGGTAAATAATATCGCTATTTCCGGAAATTACGTATTTGTCACATCCAATCTTGATAATTTCGAACTCCAAGTGATTGATATTTCGGAACCGATAGATCCTGTTGTCCCAAAAGTGGTAGGAACTTTCAACGCCCCTGGAGCCGCTGACGGACTTGGAGTATTTGCCTTTGGTCCGCTTGTGTATTTGGTGCGGAATCAAGACGGAGTAGAAAAGGAATTTTTTATTATCAGCGTTGCCGATCCAACCCATCCAGTAGAGTTAGGATCTGCTGACCTCGGAAATGGCGCAAACTCAGAAGTGGTTGTCATCGGAAACTATGCTTATGTTTCATCTTATGACGATGCAAATGAAGTAAAAGTTGTCGATATTTCTCATCCAGCAGCGCCGGTGTATTTGGTAAATGCAATCAACTTGGCAGGAAATAATGATGGTCTCACCATCGCCGGATTTGGGGACAATCTTCTTCTTGGAAGAGCAGGAGGAAAATTGGAAATTCTCGATATTTCTAATCCAGTACTCCCTGTTTGGAAAAGCGCTTTTAATGCGCAAAGTAGCATAGAAGATATTGCTCTTGGAAATAACAATACATTCGCATTCTTGGCAACAAGTCTGAATAATAATGAATTTCAGGTGGTGGATATTACGAATCCAGTAAATCCATTTCTTTTTGGGATCATGAATCTTCCTCAAGGAGTGAGTGGGGTAGCGTATCATCCTTTTAAAAATCGCGTATTTGCCGCCACAAATCATGCATTGAGAGAATTTACCGTTATTAAGCCTATCTAAAGTTTATGAAAATCCGCCGTGAAACTGCCGGTTTTACTCTTATCGAGGTTCTTGTTTCTCTCTTTCTTGTGGGAGGAATTCTCATAGGAATGTCTTCCTACCTTTCTTTCCTCGTCGATGCGCGCGTGAAAAATCAAATTATTGCGGAGGTGGAAAGTCAAGGAACGCATGTCATGAATTTGATCGAGCAAGAAATACGAAATGCACAGGGAATTTCGACTCCGATTTTGGGAGCTGAAAATGCCACTCTTTTTTTGGATGATTTTACTGCAGCCAATGATCCCACTTTATTTTCGATTGCGAATGGTGGCATTGTACTCAGCGAAGGAGCTCCACCCACCGTCAGTATTTTGACATCTTCAAAAGTAGAAGCATCAAATTTGAATTTTGCAAATGTTTCACGACTGAGTACTCCCGGAGTAATCCGCGCGAGTTTTACGCTGTCATACATCAATACTTCCGGAAATCCGGAACTGAGTTACTCGAAAAATTTTGAAACTTCCGTAAACGTCAGAACTCCGTAGTAGGCGGTCAGCTGACAGCTGTCAGTAATCAGCAAAAGATAAAGAACTTATAAAAATCATTTATCCACAATCCCCAATCCCTAATCCCTAATTCCTAATTCCTACTTCCTTATTCCTACTTCCTCCTCCCTGCCCATGACCTCCTCTTCCTCTCCTTCCGGCTACATCGTCGTCATCAGCGCAGTTATCAGCGCGATTATCGCGGGCGCGATTGCGTCAACGGTACTTTCCTTGGCGGTTACGGCAAATGATACGAGTATGGTGATACAAAAATCAGCAAAGGCAAAAGCTCTTGCAGATGCTTGTGCAGAAACAGCACTTTGGGAGCTCTCTGAAGATGTGAATTATGCAGGAAACACAATTCTTCCTATTGGTGGAGATTCGTGTGAAATACTTCCCGTTTTGGGAGATGGAAATGAAGATCGAACTATTCAAGTGATTGGAACTGCTGATGACGTGGTGCGAAAAATAGAAATTGATATCGCAGAAGTCTCTCCTGCAATGACCATCAGAAGTTGGCAGGAAGTGGGAGGGTTTTAAGGAGAAGTGAGATACTTTAAAAAAATTAACAAGTAATAATAATTACTTGACATTTTTTATTTTAAATATATAATGCGCTTCCTAAATATGGTCATTAAAACCATTGGAAGTATAGAGACATCTGTGTTTGAGAAATAATCACATGGAATAATGTCCTCAGCAGTTTTTAGCCATTTACAAGATTATAAAACGAAAATGGATAAAAGCTCCTGAGGTGCATTGTTCTCGTGATAGACACGGGAAACCGTTGCACCTCTCAAACGCAGATGCCCTCTGTATATGATGGGCTTCTGCTTCTAGAGGATTCCCCCAATGGCACAAGGATCGATGAGCCGTGGCAAGGTCTCAAAGGGGTACAAAAAGAATGCGAAACACGGAAAAAACGTGGAGGTTAAAGCCTCCCAACGGAGATGGCTGAAGAAGAAGTCGAAGTAGGGCTGGGCATTTGGGGCGAGTGCAACGCGCTCGCCCCTGAATCTATTTGTAATTATTTTTTGTGGAGGTCATGCGTCCACGAATGACCGTGGCTCAATCTCAATCACGCCAGAAGGCGACCTGGGATCAGGCGAGCCCGGCTGAAAGGGCGTGACTTGCACGGAAACACCATAAATTCATTGACAAAACTTAAAAAAGTATTATTATGACCACTTATAATTTTTAAAAATATGCTTGAAAGACCGAGAGAAGGAGAAGCGCCAATAGGCATCAATTCAGAAATTACTCGAAGAGAGTCTTTGAGGCTTGGAGGGTTGTTTACAGCCGCGATAATTGCTCTGCGTGCAGGCGTCATAGGAATTGATGATGTTTTTGGCGCAGAAGATAAACAGTCAGAAGCACTTCAAGTTCCAGAAAAGAAAGAAGTAATGCGAAAAATTGCTGATTTTTGTATGAAATATTTTGATTTTTATGCAAAAACATTTCCACATGAATCACAAGGAAACGACAAAAGAATAATGTCACTCCAAGCATTACGAAGTGGTTTTGAGTCTTCTCATTTTTTGCTTGCCGTCGGAGGCGAAAGACATCCTAATGAAAGCGACTCATTGGTTGCACAGCAAGTGCCAATGCTTTATCAGCATAATAAAGAAATATTTTTTATAGGAGATCACCATCCCGGAGATACCGCTTATGAACTGCTGCGTGCAGGTTGCCCTCTAACCACAAAACTCATTGTTGAAGAATGTACAACTGATAATCAGGGTCAGGCTTTGCCTACTGGAAAAACTCGCGAAGTTACTTTGGTGGACGTTATTTCCACTTCTGTTTTTGATGATTCAAAAAATGGAACATCTGGCATTCGATTTTCTATTAATGGTAGAACCGGCGATAGAGAAATACAAGATTCAAGCTGGATTGTTCTTTTAAGGCAAATACTAAGGGCGTCGAAGACAGAGCCAAGTCAGTTAATAGATTCAGCCGGGAAACCAGTTGAAGAAAGCCGATTACTTCTGCGTTGTGCTGAAGATTTCGTCAAAACATCTGAAATGCTTTCTCAAGAGAAAATACCTGGTTTTGAAAATAACCTTCTGGAACTAGCAGGGAGAGCTGGGTACACTGACGGAGCGATAGACAGCTTTTTTCATAACATGCACGCCCTTACAACATCAAAGAAAATTCGAGATAAGATGATAGAAATAGCACTCTCAACAATAGAAAGTGCAATGCCAACTTTTCCTCAAGAAATAAATACAATTTGTAAAAGATGGAATGAAAATCAAATGAAGCTTCCAGGCGACGAAGATCCAGAAAACTGGAAAGATGTTTCAGTTTTAGCGAAGAGAATAAATTTTGTCGCTCATGCCCTTCTTCCCCTTACCGCCTACTCCGCAGATGAACTTTATAACTCCTCAGATTCTGCAAGAAATGAAAAAGTAAAGAAAATTATTTCTGATTCTACTACTGTCCTCCTCAAAGACGTCGATACATTCTTAAAAATGCAAGAAGTTTCTCCTGAAGAAAGAGGCGCTTCAGATTTTATTGCGGCGTTGAGCCATGCTATTGACACACTTCGATACCTTCCAGAACCACCAAAATAAAAGTACAAAATCAAAAAAACTTGCATTCCCCTCCAAATCCTCGTACACTCTCCCCGCTTTCTCAAAGACCGTTGGCATCCTGGCAAGCCTGGAAAAAGACCAACCGAGAGATAAGAGAAGATTCATCAAGAATTTTCTCCTCATTACGGTCTTTGTGAAATGCACAAAGACTTTTTATTTTTTATATGCAGCAAATGCAAAAGGAGGTGATATCATGGCTGTAACACGGCAACAAAAAGAAGAAATTCTCAGCGGACTTGTCGATAAATTTGGACGTTCAAAATCCGTAGTATTTGCAAAGAACTTGGGACTCACCGTGAATGAAATCTCTGATCTCCGAAAAGCTCTCCGTGTGCATGGGGTTGAATTCGTCATTGCCAAAAAAACACTGTTCCAAAAAGCCGCAGAAGCGAATGGTATCAGCGGATTTACTCAGGAAACAATTGGTGGTCCAGTTGGAGCCGCATTTTCATATCAAGATCCTATTATTTCTTCAAAAATTCTTGCAAAATTCGCAAAAACGAATGAAAAGATCGAAATGAGCATTGGAATTATGGACAAAAAACTCATGAGCGCATTAGAAGTTCTCACACTTTCTCGCCTTCCTTCACGCGAAGAACTTCTCGCAAAATTCTTGGGGTCTCTCGTGGCTCCTCTTTCCGGATTTGTGGGAATTGGAAGAAATCTCCTTGGCGGATTTGTGAGAGCGCTTGATCAAGTGCGGGCACAGGAGGAAATAGCCGGATAATTTAAAATTTTAAATGTAAAATGTAAAAATAAATCCTAAATACTAATTTTTAAAACTTAAAAATTAAGATTTGTTTTAAAATTTAAAATTTAAAATTTAAAATTTTTTTTATCATTTTATTCATTTCAACATGTCAAACGATGCAAAAACTCTCCCAGAACTCTCTAAAGATGGAGAAAAAATTCTTGAGCTCGTAGAGAAGCTCACAGTTCTCGACCTTGCTGCAGTAGTTAAACACATGGAAAACAAGTTTGGTGTTTCTGCTGCTGCTCCAGTCGCAGTCGCTGCTGCCGGCGGTGGCACTGCAGGTGGTGACGCTCAAGAGGTAAAAGATACATTTGATGTCATCCTCAAATCTGGCGGACAAGCAAAAATTAACGTGATCAAAGTTGTTCGCGAAATTACCGGACTTGGACTCAAAGAGGCAAAAGACCTCGTTGATGGTGCTCCGAAGGCAGTAAAAGAGGGCATAAAAGAAGCTGATGCGAAAGATATGCAGAAAAAACTTCAAGATGCAGGCGCAGAAGTAGAACTCAAATAGGCGAAAAGGTTTTGATTCCGGGAACTATAAGCGTTTCCGAAGGCGAAAGATTCCCATTTTGTAAAAAGTGGGTTCTTTTGCTTTTCCTTTGCAATCTTTCCTCCTTTTCCGCTACTATCTCCTCTGCTCTTAATCTTGATTGACATGGTTTCCTTGATTTTTTCTCATGAGAATCTCGAATCTCGAGTGCCTGTTTATTACTTCCCATTCCTAACTCCTAATTCCTAATTCCTGATTCCTAACTGCCTATGGATGCAATCCAAGACATTAAATCCCGGCTTTCCATTGTAGACGTGGTAGAAAAATATGTTCCGCTCAAAAAGGCTGGACGAAACCTAAAAGGACTCTGCCCTTTTCATAATGATCATGCTCCTTCACTCCTTGTCAGTCCAGAAAAAGGACTCGCGTGGTGTTTTGCGTGCCAGAACGGAGGCGATATGTTTGCATTTGTTGAAAAGATAGAACATGTCGATTTTTCGGAAGCGCTGAAAATTCTCGCAAATATGGCGGGAATTCAACTCACTTCTTACTCCACGAAAAAGTCAGAGTCTCCTGACCAAAAAATCAGAATGCTCTCGCTCCTTGAAGAAACCCAGAATTTCTTCCGAGAAAATTATCAAAAAAATGTCCGCGTACAGGAGGAAGTAGCAAAACGGAATATTTCCGAAGCTGTTCTCACAAAGTTTGGAATCGGATATGCAAAAGATGACTTCCACGCTCTCGAAAAATATTTGCTTTCAAAAAATTATTCGCATAAGGAAATGTTAGAAGTCGGCGTTGTGAGCCAAAAAGACGACACTCCCGGGGAAGTGTATGACCGATTCCGAAAACGCATTACTTTCCCTATTTTTGATCTCCACGGCTCACTTGTCGGATTTGGAGGACGAATTTTTGAAAAAGGCGACCCGAAATATTTGAATTCCCCTGAAACAGAACTTTATAAAAAAAGCTCTCTTCTCTACGGCATGAATTTCGCTCGTGAAGCCATAAAAAAAACAGATTTCTGCCTTGTGGTCGAAGGGTATTATGACGTGATTGCATGTCATAACGCGGGAATTGAAAATACGGTAGCAGTAAGCGGCGTCGCTCTTTCAGAAGAACACGTCAAAATCATCCACCGATTTACCAAAAATATCGTATTTGCTTTTGATGCCGATTCTGCAGGAGTGGCGGCAACAAAACGCGGAATCCAAACGGCAATTCAAGGAGGATCTCACATTTTTATTCTCGAAATTCCTGATGGAAAAGACCCAGATGAAGCGCTCAGAAATGCTCCTGAAAAATTTATCTCGGCACTCGGTCAGAGAAAACCGGTAATGGAGTATCTTTTTGAAAAAAATTTTGAGGGAAAAAACACAGAAAATGTGGAAGATCAAAAAAATATTCTTGAAGAATTTTTTTCATTTATCGTTCTTTTTCCGAGCGAAATCGAGAAGAACTTTTATCTCAAAAGATTAGCAGAACGGCTCCAAACATCCGAACTGATTCTCCAAAAAGAATATGGAAAATTTGCAAAATCCCCTCTTGAAAGACGATGGAAAGAAAAAAATCCCTCTTCCGACGAAGAAGAAATATTGTCTCACGAAAAAGTATCTCCCTTTTCATATCTGGTGGGTGCTATTTGTGCTTTTCCAGAGCTTTTTCCAATTATTCGCGATCGACTCCTTATAGGTCTCATTGGAGAAAATTCTCTCGAAAAAAGATTTTATAATTCTCTCGAGGAAGAGTACAATGTTTCGGGCGTTTTGGACCCAGAGAAACTTGTACGCAAACTTCCTCAAGATGAAGCGAAAAAAATAGAACTCATCACTTTGTTCTTTGAAGGACAAAATGATCATCTTCCGGAAGAATCTCGTGAAGAAACTGTCCGGAAAATAGTAAAAACGCTCAACAAGTCACTCATTGTGAACGAACAAAGAAAAGCGGCCCAAATGCTGAAACAGGCCTCGAAAGGGAGTACCCTAGAAAAAGAACTCCTGAAAAAACTCCATGATCTCACCCGTCTTGTCGCACGTTTTTAGACTTTTTTCTTTCTTCTGTGGCCAAACATACCACTTTTATCAGACAACCTACGAAAGAAGAGCTTGGAGAATTTCCTCCTGAAGTTCAAGAGCTTATCCAAAAGGGTCGTTCTCATGGCTTTGTGACACAACAAGAGCTCATGAAGGCAATTCCGAATGCAGAAGACGATCTCGATCTTCTCGATAAAGTCTATACTATTTTTTTGGAGCTCGGAATTGAGGTAATTGATGTAAGAGATACTCTTATTTGGGATTCTCAGCAAGTTTTGGGAGCTGAGGAAAAACAAAAAAAAGCACCTGCAAAAAAGAAAAAAGTAGAAGAAGAAGGAGATGAAGAGCAGGTATTTGATGAAAAGAAGGAAATGGAAGAGACAGAAGAAGATGCGGATTACGATTTTTTTGAGGATGCTCAGGAAGAAGAAAAAGCGCCGGAGAAAGAAAAGCCGGGAGAAGAGCCTGAAGAGGCTGAGGAAAAGCCAGAAGAGGAAGCGCTCACTCGGCAACAAATTGCTCTTTCTGAAATTTCAAATGATTCTGTTCGGATGTATCTTTCTGAGATCGGAAGAGTTCCGCTCCTCAAGGCAGAAGAAGAGGTGAGTCTTGCAAAGCGCATTGAGAAGGGAGATGCCGCAGCGAAACAACATCTCGCCGAGGCGAATTTGCGTCTTGTTGTTTCAATTTCTAAAAAATACATCGGCCGTGGACTTTCTTTTCTGGATCTCATTCAGGAAGGAAATATCGGTCTGTTTCGAGCAGTAGAAAAATTTGACTATAAACGCGGTTTTAAATTTTCCACGTATGCCACTTGGTGGATTCGTCAAGCAATCACGCGTGCTATTGCCGATCAGGCTCGTACGATCAGAATTCCGGTGCACATGGTGGAAACCATCAACAAATTGACCCATACCAAGAGGAGGCTTATGCAGGAACTTGGGCGAGATCCTACCGTTGAGGAACTCTCGGCAGAAATGGATTTAGAGGTGAAAAAAGTGCGACATATCTTGAAGATATCTCAAGATATCGTTTCACTCGAAGCTCCTGTTGGAGCGGAAGAAGACTCGAAACTCGGAGATTTTATTGAAGACAGTGATAGTATTTCCCCGGTAGAATCGACTTCTCGACAGATTTTGAAGGAGAATATTCATTCGATGCTCATGTATCTTTCCCCAAGAGAGAGAAAGATTATCGAAATGAGATTCGGACTGCTCGACGGAGTTTCTCATACACTTGAAGAAGTGGGAAAGGAGTTTGGCGTTACCAGGGAACGTATTCGTCAGATTGAAGCAAAAGTTCTCCAAAAACTCAGAGATCATCCAACAAGTGTAAAAATTAAAGATGGAGATATCGCTCAAAAAAAAGGGAAAGTTATTTCGTTTAAAAATACTCCCGCCGGATCTGACCTTCTTCAAGAACTTGAAATGATGACCAAAAAAAGAAGAGATTTCTCTCCTACTTTGAAGTCTTCCGAAAAACATAAAAAAAATATGTAATTTAAGGATTTTTTTCTTTATTTCTTTTTTATGACCACAAAAAAATCAGTAAAAAGTGCGAAAAAATCAAAATCATCTGCACGTCCTCAAAAAGTACCTCCAAAAAAAGTGCTCATTCCAAAAGTTCTTCCAAAGTCCATATTGCCAAAGGATATTCTCGCTCCTTCAGTCACAGAAAATTCTGTAGGAAAAGATGCTGTTCTTATCACGGAAGATGGACTTTCCGCTTTAAAACAGGAACTTGAATTTCTCACGACGGAAAAGAGGCGAGAGGTAGCGAGAAGGTTGAAGGAAGCAATTTCGTACGGCGATCTTTCCGAAAACTCCGAATATGAAGAAGCAAAAAATGAACAAGCATTTATTGAAGGTCGTATTTTAGAGCTCGAGAAGAAGGTAAAAAATGCGAAAATTATTGCTTCCGCAAAAGCCGGAGTAGCGAGAATTGGATCGACAGTAGTCCTTTCAAATTCCAAGACCAAGGAAGAAGAAGAATATACCATTGTTGGATCAACTGAAGCGGATCCAATGTCAGCAAGAATTTCGAATGAATCCCCTGTTGGATCAGCGGTTCTTGGGAAAAAGAAGGGAGATTCAATTATTGTAAATGCTCCGGGAGGAAAATTTGAGTATGTCATCATGAAATTGAAATAAAGATCATTTCCCCTTCCTGAAGCGACGCGGGAAGATGCTATTTGCGAATTCATATCTGCAGAATCACGACTTCTCATTTTCTCAAATTTTTGCAACAATGGGCGAGAATTTTTCTTATCATATATGATCGACACAGAAGAAAATCTTTTTGGACGAAAAGAAGCGGCCAATTTTCTTGAGATTTCTACAAGAACATTGGATCGGCATGTAAAATCGGGGAGAATGAATCCCGTTCGCAAAAATGGAATGTTGTTTTTTCATAAATCCGATCTCTTGCACCTTAAATCAACAGATGAGATTCAAAATCCGCACATAGTGAGCATTGCGTCTCATTCACAACACACGGCTTCTGACGCGTCTTCCATAAATAAATATAAAATTCTGTGGGAGGCAACAAAAGAAAATCTTGCAGAAAAAGAAAAGCTCCTCCTCACCTTGCACCATCAAGTGGGATATTTGGAATCTGAACTGAAAAACTCAGTTCCACTCCTCGAATCAAAAAATTCTCAAATGGAAGTGGAGCAAACCGTCACATTTTTGAAGAACAAACTCCATCAGACGAGAATTGGAAAAGCGCTCTTCATGGTGCTCTTTTTTCTCTCGCTCACTGCTTGTTTCATCATTCTTCTCACCCTGCAGAGAGGTTCATAAAACTCTTCATGTGTGTGGTAACGTTTTTCAGAAATATCTTTCTCTGCAATGAAAAAACTTATTGTTACTGCTCATCCGAGTACAAAAGGATTTACTCATAGGATTGCGAAAGCCTTTCAAAAAGGATCGGAGGAAGCTTTTCATGAAGTGGAAATTCTGAATCTTTATGAGACCGAGTGGAGACAAGATTTTCTCAAATTCGAAGATATTCGAAATATTCCTGAAGACAAATCACGACTCGAAATGCAAAAAAAAATATCTTGGGCAGATGAACTTATTATCATTCATCCGCTCTGGTGGTTTGATGCTCCTGCTATTCTAAAAAATTGGGTAGATCAAAACTTTACGCCTGGATTTGCCTATAAATACACACCTCAAAATAAACTCCTCCCTCAAAAACTTCTCATCGGAAAGACTGCGCGAGTTTTTATTACGTGCGATAGTCCAAAGTGGTTTTATTGGCTCATTGGAATGCCCTTTAAAAAAAATTGGGCCATCGGAAGATTCTGGTTTTGTGGCATAAAAACTCAAACATTTCGGGTATTCGATCGAAAATTTAAAAGATCACCCGCCATTCTCGAAAAGTGGATTCAGCAAGTGTATACGCTTGCGAAAAAAAGTTGACCTCTATTTTGGCAATATTGATGCTTCTCCCGGAAATAACTTTTTTGCGTTTTCCGAAACATTTTCAAAATCTTCTGGTTTTGCTTCTCTTCTGAGTATTTTTAACGCCGCTTCCATTTGGGGATCTTTGTTCGTTTCGAAATCAGATATTTCTCTCTTCAGAGCAATATCGGGCTCGATTCCCTTTTTGCTAATATCAAGACCATTCGGGGTAAGCCATTTTGCTACCGTTAGTCGCAATTTTGCCCCATCACTCATCGGAACAATTTCCTGAACTGTTCCCTTTCCAAAACTTGTTTCTCCAATAAGAATAGCGCGATTATGATCCCTGAGAGCACCAGCAACAATCTCAGCAGCGCTTGCGGATCCGCCATTTATGAGCACCACAAGCGGGAGATCTGTAAGAACCCTTCCATTTACAAATCTATTCGTAATTGTGGGAGCGCGCTCTTTTTGAATCACGACTTTCCCCTCCTTTACAAAAAATGAAACCATGTCGACAGCGCTATCTAAATATCCCCCGGGATTAAATCTGAGATCCAAAACAATTCCACGAGGATTCCCAGCAATTGCTTCGCGGAGATACTTTTCAAACTCCTCCTTTGTATGGTCTCCAAATTGACTCACCTCAAGTACTGCAATTCCATTTTTCATTTCCAATTTTACACTTTCCACCACAATGTGTTTCCGTGTTATTTCAATGTCGAGGATATTCGTCTCTGTTTTCCTGAGTATGCCGAGAACAACTTTTGTCCCATTTTTTCCTCGAATTTTGTTTACCACCTCCAAAAGAGTCATCCCATCAACACTTTCTCCGTCAACAGTTGCAATTACATCTTCCGGAAAAATTCCAGCTTGTTCCGCTGGAGAGTTTCTGAGAGGGGATACAACAGTAACAAGAGAATTCCTCATAGTAAGCTCAGCACCAATCCCCTCAAGCTCACCGGCAAGTTCTTCATCAAAAGTTTGGGATTCTTCTCGCGACATGTAGCTCGAATAATCATCTTCCAAGCTTGAGATAAGACCTCTTACGAGCCATTCCGAAAGAGTATTTGCGTTAACTTTTTCGGGATCCACATATTCGTTTTCAACAACTTGAAGCGCCTCCCATAATTTGCTGAGATCTACTTTTTGGGTATTTTCCAGAATATCGATTGTTTTTTCGATAGTCGTTCGAAATTTTTCAACGGCTCCTTTTTCAGATGGTTCAGCACTTTCTTCCCATCGCTGAAGGGCTGTCCAAAAAATCTGCGTATCAATTTTCTGCGCCTCTGAAACTATTGGTTCCTGAGGAAGGTAAATTTTAGGACGCTTGTTCTGATATATCTCTCCCGAGAGCGCAACTCCGAGAATAAATGTGAGAATCGGCAGGAGCAAAAACCCAAAAAACTTTTGCGGAGTATTCATGCACAAGCAAAATAAGAGACCCGCGGAGTATTACAGTTTCTTTGAAAAAAGTCCATCTTCTAAAGGATCGCTTACTTCTTATTCCGCGAGTTTCAGATGAAAAGAAATTCTGAGGAAAAATTTCTTAGCGCAAAAATTAAAACGAAGTATCTATGGCTTTATGGTGGAGTTTTGGATAAATTTTTGCTACGAGATACACCGCAAGACCAAACACGATACTGGCAAAAAACTCATGCGTCTGGAGTGGTATTTTGAGAAATATTACCTGCCACACATATGAAAATATGAGAAATCCAAAAATACTGTACACCATGTACGTCGTGTATCCATTCTTGTAGATAAGAAAATAATAAAAAATATACGCAATTCCGGGGAAGAAGAGTGAATAAAGTACCAGTATTTCGAGTTCTCGCGCGGTGGGAAACGGGAAATCAATGAACGTGAAGACTCCAGCAATAATGAGTGAGGAAAAGAGGAAAATCATGAGAAGAAACCTTAAATACTGGTATTGAATGCCAAGTTTTCTTTGAAAATAGGTGCTCAAATATGTATATACCCCAAAACTGAGGCATCCAAAAAGCGCACTTAATTTTCCCTCGATAGGGATCGAATCCCCTCCACCAAAAAGAAGAAGATATCCCCCAAATGAGAGGAATGAAATGAGGAGGATTCGACTCCATGGAAATATTCTTTGTTCAAAAAATAAAGAGAAGAGCACAATAACGGAATTTGGAAAAAGAGTAAGAACATACTCCGAAGGAGTAAAAAAGCTAAGAGTGTAATACGAAAATACTGTAAAAGCAGTAAAAGAAATGGCTGCTGCGAGAAATCCAAACGGGGATGCAGAGAATGGAGTAGAAATATCTCCTGCATTTTCAAGCTTCCTCCTCGTAAGAGCAATACCTCCGAGGAGAAGAGAAATAGTCCATAAGCGTACAAGTGCAAAAAGGAAAGGATGGATATGCTCAGTATGGATAAGAAAATAGGAAAACACATTTCCCGCTGCCCAAATACAACTAATAATTCCAAGGAAAAAAAGCGGGAAAATACTGTATTCATCCACAATATCTTTTCGATCAATTTTTACATCAGTAGTTCTTTTTACCACCTGAAGCAGTTGTCTTTTTTGCTCACGAGAAGCCGTAATAGCGAGATTTACCGAATAATAATTCCCATCTTTTTTTTCCAGTTGAACTTTTTCAAGAACTCCATCAAAAATACGCAGAAATGTCTCGAGTTTATCATGATGAACAACGCAGGCAAGTTGATGCACCGTTGGAATATCGTGGCTAATCTTGACCCCCTGTTCGCGAAGAATGCGATCTGCAACTTCATCAGCGAAAATACTCGCTTCTCCAAGACGTTCGAGAAGATCAGAAACTCCATGGATATCAAGATCACGAAAAATTTTAAGAATTCTTTCATCTTTCAGATTCTGGACACTCCCGAGATTATTTCTATCAAAATTCTCCTGCAAAAGCCTTTTTCCTGTATTTCTTTTTTCAAGAGTACTTCTTTTCCGAAGATCATTTTTGATGTATTCCATGCTTAAAGACGTATCGACTGCTTCCAGCCATTCATATTTTACATTTTCCGTTGTGTCGAGGACAAAATCCACCCGTGCTTTATCTTCCACACAAGTGGAGGGAGGAACCTTTGCTCCATTCACGAGAATATCTCTTACAAAAACCGCCTTATCTTTCAAATAGGAAAAAGCGGCATCGAGATATGTTGATCTCTTGGGAAGGGAAATAATTTGATCATGGGGACCATGGAGAATAATAAAATTTTGGAGTAGGTCTGATTGAATTCCTTTCCAAAACTCCTGACTTTTTTCGGCATTTCCGGCGAGTACTTTCTGGAGCATACTCATCCATGGGATTTCGTGTCTTTTTCCACGTTCTGAAAAACAAAAGGTAGTTACTCCTTTTTGAGAGTATCGCATCATTTCCTCCGTCATGATTCTGAGCTGAACCTCCTGTCCGTCTTCGAGAATAATTTTCGTGTGGAGAGCCCTGTAGCCATTTATTTTCGGGGTATTAATAAAATCTGCAAATGAATCTTTTTTTTGCCTCCAATGACCATGAAAACATGAAAGCGCTTGATAACATTCTTCGAGTGACATGACTACGCATGATACTGTGCTTTTTAAAATTTCTTCGTCCGACATGCCTTCGTGTGACCTGAAGTATACTTTTGCGTATGAAATTGGATACGGCTTCATGATAAATTTCTGGAAATCTTTATGACAATGAAATTTATTTTTGAGGTGTGATATGAGTTTCGAGATATTTCTTTCTCTCTTTTCAATTTTCTTTTTGAGTTGCCGAAATTCCTCGGAAGGAAGAATTTGTGAAAGTGATATCTGCTCTAATTCAAGGCGAACTTCCCCGAGAGAAAGCATGTGTGCCACCGGTGCAAAAACATCAAGCGTTTCTTGAGATTTCACAATGCGTTTCTCTGCACTGAAAAGTCCTTCAATTGTCCGCATATTATGAAGACGATCAAATATTTTAATAAGGGCAATACGAAGATCTTTGTTAAAAGCAACGAGCCATTTGTTGATGGTTTCCGTCCGGATATCAATAGGTCCATGAATACGCTCGCCATTATTTTTATGAAATTTAGGAAATTTAGTGACGCCTTTCACGAGTCTCAATATCTCACTCCCGAATTCTCGACGAATATCTTTTTCTGTGTAAGGAGTATCTTCAATCGTATCGTGAAGAAGGGCAGCAACAATGGTTTCTTCATCCGCATTATTTTGAAAGAGAAGAAAAGCGACACTCAAGGGATGCATTATGTATGGAGCACCTGACTCTCTTTTTTGTGATTTGTGTGCTTTCTGCGCATACAAAAATGCTTTTTTGATACGGTCAAAGTGAAGTCCCCTTGAGTCTTTTTGAATTGCCTCACGAAATTGCTCGAAATGCATAGTCGAATTGTACTCCTGAAATATTTTTTTTCAATATTCGTATGTATCTGAATCGTCTGCGCAAAAACACAAAATATGCTGAACACATTTTTTGAAAACGAAGTGAAGAAAATGGCTTCAGAAAATGCTCCCACGAACAAAAGCAGTTCTCCTTGATTTTTCTTGTTTCGCCGAGTACAATCTGCACAGTTTTATTCTTTTATCCCTTTTTCTATGACAAAGCAAGACATGGTAAATTCCATCGCTACTGCGGCTGGTATTACCAAGAAGGCTGCTACTGCAGCTATGGATGCTTTTCTTGAGCTTGTGAAAAGCGAACTCAAGAAAGGTCGATCAGTAACTGTTACTGGATTCGGAACGTATAAGATTTCAAATCGAGCCGCTCGAGTTGGAGTAAATCCACGAAACCCAACCCAAAAGATTAAAATCCCTGCAATGAAACTTCCAACTTTCAAGGCAGGAAAGAATCTTAAGGACGCAGTTCGATAATTTTTTGAACGCAACAGAAAAAAAGCCTGCCTCCATAAGAGGTGGGCTTTTTGCTATTCAAAAAGGGGAGACGTATACTTCAGAGGCTTTTTTTCCTTTTTCGAATTTTGATGAAGAAACTCTGATATGTGTGCCAAAACGTACATAGTGGAATGTGATTCAAATAAAGGGGCGTGATTATTTTTTTTGAAAAAGTATGCCATTTCCTCAAAAAAAAGCTCTCATCTTTGATCTTATTCCTTCAGAATGCACCGATTCCGAGAGAATGCATCGAGCCCAAGAATTCGAAAATCTTCTTCGAACTCTTGGGGGGATTCAAATTCATGACAGAATTTTTTTTTCGGGACTCCCAGATTATCAACTCTTTATTTCACCACAAACTGTAGAAAATATTCTCAGAAAATATGATTTCTACCAGATTGATTTTTTGATTTTGAACAATATCGTAAAACCGCGCCAAATTTTCACACTGTCAGAAATTTTTGCTCCATATGCTACTCAAGTGTGGGATCGGATGGATCTCATTTTAAAAATTTTCTCTCTTCATGCAGAAAGCGCGGAAGCAAAACTTCAAGTAGAACTCGCAAAGATACGACATATGGGACCGCGAATTTATGGTATGGGAACACAGCTTTCACGGCAAGGAGGTGGTATTGGGACAAGTGGAATTGGAGAGACAAATACTGAAATTATGAAAAGACATCTCCGGGCGGCAGAGCACCGAATTTCTCAAAAACTGAAGCAGCTTGAGAAGACAAAGGATCTTCAGCGAGGAAGACGTGCCCGACAAAATTTTTATACTGTTTCTGCTGTTGGATACACGAACGCTGGAAAATCCTCGGTCATGAAAGCTCTCACGAGAAAACAAAATGTCGAAATTGCGAATGCGCTTTTTACTACGTTGGATACTCGCATCGGAAAATTATTTCTTCCGAGTGTTTTTAAAAATGTACTCGTGAGTGACACTATTGGTTTTATTGCAGATCTCCCTCCAGAGCTTATTGCCGCTTTTACTTCCACTCTTTCTGAGACCATTCATTCTGATCTTCTTTTACATATTGTTGATATTTCAGATGACGAATGGGAACGAAAAATTGTGATTGTGGATGATATTATAAAAGGTCTCCAAATTGAGACAAAACCACAAATTTTAGTATTGAATAAAATTGATCGCCTTCCAAAATATGAAGATATTTCTGAATGTATGAACCGCTACGCCGATCGGACCCCGGTCTCAGTTTCTGCTCTCCAAAAAACGAATTTCGACCTTTTGAAAGCTAAAATAGCTGAAGTGATTTATCCTCGAGAAACAAATGTTTACAAAAAGCGATTTGCATCATTAATAATGAATAATACATAGAGACGTTGCATGCAATGTCTCTACCGCTATTCATAATCTGTTATTGCCTCTATAAAAGCTTTATATACTCATCAAACAAATACGCGGTATCTTCAGGTCCGGGAGTGGCTTCTGGATGGAATTGTACTGAGAACGCCATCCCTTTTTTATGGCGAATCCCTTCACACGTACCATCATTAATATTCTCCCACCACAGAGCCCATCCGTTTGGGAGAGTAGCGTCTTCCACCATAAACCCATGATTTTGACTCGTGACTACGCACTTTCCCGTGAGAACATTCAGGCAAGGTTGATTCACTCCTCTATGCCCATATTTCATCTTCTTTGTTTTTCCTCCAATCGCTAGTCCAAGAAGTTGATGACCAAGACATATTCCAAAAAATGGAATATTTTTTTCTATTGCGAAAAGAATGTTGCGAGAGGTAACTTCTGAAATTAGTGCCGGATCTCCCGGACCATTCGCGAAAAAAACTCCGTCATATTTTTCAGTACTTTTTGTGAGATCATAATTCCAAGGAAGACGAATTACTCGAATTCCCCTTTCGAGAAATGACCTGATGATATTATTTTTCACACCGGTGTCATAGACTATGAGTGTTTTTCCTCTCGGACTCAGAGGTTCATAAATTTTTGGTTTTTTGCAGGATACCTCCGCGACAAGATTCCGAAGATTCGGATCTTCCACATCCTCAAAAGGTTTTGCTTTTTCTCCCTCAAGCACAATTTGACCCTTTTGGGAGCCATGTTCCCGAAGATGTTCTGTGAGTGCACGCGTATCTATACCAGAAATTCCGGGAATTCCCTTTTCCTGAAGCCATTCATCAAAAGATTGTTTCCCTTTCCAATGGGAAAATGAGCGTGAATATTCTGAGGTTACGACTCCCTTCACATGAAGTTCGTCACTTTCAAAATTTTTGAGAATTCCATATTCGCACCGTTCCTCGGAAGCAATACCATAATTTCCAATCATGGGATAGGTAAATACAAGAATTTGTCCGCGAAAACTTGGATCGGTGCAAGATTGTTCATATCCAACCATTCCTGTGGTAAAGACCACCTCACCATCAGTATTTTTTCGGGATCCAAACAGCTCTCCGGAAAATTCTAAACCGTCTTGAAGTAGAAGCCTTGCGTTTCGAGGAGCGTTTTCCATCCCCGAGATTGTAGGGCAAGGAGAGGTTTTGGGCAATAAAATCTCTGGAAGATTTACAGGAAGATTTTACAATAGCGAAAAGACCCCTACCGTACGGCGGGGGTCTTCGAGGGGCGCTTTGAGACATATCGCTATGCTCTGAGCGCCACCTCCTGACCGTGATGGTCTGTCGCTATTCAGCCCGATTCACTCTCACGAGCATCTCGAGCTTTTTTCCGAACTCTAGCCATGTTTGAATTGCCTCGTTAGCCTCCTGTTCATTGGATGCATCGGCGGTCTCTTGCCACCGCCTCCCGAGGAACCGAGTGACGAAATGAGACGGAGTTTTAACTTCGTCCAGAAGCGCCTCCCCTTCCTTCCACACCTGGAACCATTCCCCGTCCGAGCTCTTGTCTGTGGCTTGCTCGTACATCTCATCGCTTCTCTTATCTTTGGCTCGTGCTTCCGCCCAAGTCTTCTGGAATTCGGAAGAGAGCACAACCTGTCCAGCCTTGAGCCCTTTGAGGATCCAGTTCAAGAACCTCGATTTCTTCTCTTCTACGGTGAACACCTTCCCTGTCTTGAGATCGTGGATCTCGACCGTTTCGATGACCGATCGAACTTCACTCACTATAATCCCGCCCTTGGTCTGAAAGAACGCGGCTAGATTGGCGGGATCCTTGAGGTGATTTCGGGCAATGTCCATGACGAGCGGCCTGATCCGCTTCACCAGTGAATTGATCGCATCCGGCACCTGGAAGTTCGGCAACGACCAGGAGTGATACTCTACCCATGAGCAGAGCACCTCATTATCCCCAAATGCAGGACACACGTTTGCGTCGAGGACTTCATGTCTAACGTCGTAGGATGGACCAGGCTCATACCCCCAGCTTCCCTCGATGACAGAGACCGTTGCTTTGCGAGTTGCCGTTCGAATCTGTTCGTCGGAAACAAGCTCCAGAAAAGTCGTCCGTTCAAGCTTCGTGACCGTGTTCTGCAGGACGGGGACACTCGAAGCCTCAAACGGAACCCACGCCACCGAGAGAAATCTCGTCATCCATCCCCACCTGAGTACTCCACGCTTGCCGTCATCGTAGGCAAGCAAGTCGAGTACTTCGCATTCAGACAGATTGAGATCGAGGGGCTCCTCCTTACGATCCCAGTTGAACTGGTCGATGAGGCTCTGAACTTTCTCCTCGGTCAGGCAGTTCAGAGTGATCGTAGGAGTAGGCGCTACTTGCTCCATTTGTTGGAGTTGTGGTTTCGGATCATCGCCCTCAATCGTTTTCATGACGATGTATCCAAGGAAAGATGCTACGAAGACAATCAGAAGCACTCGCCAAGTTCTAAACATCATTCTCTCCTCATGCATGAGTTGCAAAACTCGACGTGGCAACGCCGAGCTGTGAACGAGAAGATTTGCTTCTCCAAAGCATATCTTCTCAGGAAGGAAAAATATAAATGGTTTATATTCTTTCTCCTAAAGAAGATAATACTTTATTTTTTTGAATATAAGCGACAGTGTTAAAGGTCAGGAGTTATTCAAGTACGACATATTCACCAAATTGGGAATAGGGTCAGAAACTTGAGCAGATATTTAATCATAATTTAATACAAATGTCAATACATCAAAAAACGGTCGCATACTGAGGAAAATCTGAAAAATCCGCAATTTCGTTGAGAAATTTGCATATACAACAAGAATTATTCTCCCTTCTTCTGATTCCCCTTTCCCCCCAAAACTCCTTCTGGCGCTGAATATATGTATTTTGGAGCATTCTCATTCTCCGAGGCGCTTCCATGAAGAGTTTCTTCCCGAAATGCTTTCTTATCGCCATAATTTGCTCTTTCTGGCGTATCCCAAAGAAACAACACAAATATATGGAATACAAATGCTCCCAGGAAAAAGAAGGCGCAGAAAAAAAGTAAGGTGTCCACCACTGGAAATTCCTTTTTTCTTCGAAGAGAGAAGAGCCGAGAAACTCTCTGCTTGACCGAACGGAACTCTAAAAGTACATATTTTGAATATTTTTTTATATTTTGGAGGAGTTTCATAGAAGACATAAAGAAGATATTTCCCTCAATTATAACACTTTTTCATGATTTTGATAAATGAAAACATGGTTTTTCCAGTTAGGGAATTTTACTTTTTTAAAAACCAGGAGGAAAATAGAAGGCTCCTCCACTTCCAAAAGATACTTATTGCTGATTTTTATGCAAAATCTTCCTTCCCGTGGGGACGTTTTCGGCATTTGTACTGCTTTTCGCAACAGATTCTTTGGGCGTTTGAAGACTCGGAATTTTTCCCAAACTCCAATAACAAAAACTAATTTTCTTGAGTCCATCGATAAAAGTGCCCCAAAAGAAGAAGTTCCCCTTCCACTTCAAGAAGTTCTTAAAAGCAAAGTGCCAGAACTGAGCAACCTGGACCTCGAAATACATCCGCCAAAATCGCGGGAGGAAGTCACAGAAACATTTAATGAACATCCTCTTTTTTTCCTCTGCCGGTGTGGAGTGACGCTTATTATCGGACTTCCTTTTTTTCTTCTTTTTTTCTTCCTTCCCTCTAAGCTCATTCCTACAGAACTCTTCATTTGGTCTGTGGCTACGCTTCTCCTCATAACTGCGTCATTCCTCGTGCAATTTTACCTGAGCTGGAATCTCAACATCGTATTTTTTACAAAACAAGAAGTAGGGAGGGTAGATTACCGTGGAATTTTCAACTTTGGCCTCAATCGATTTCGACTCGACCGAATTAAATCCATCGACCTTGAGCAACGAGGATTTTGGCAAACTATCCTGAATTCAGGAGATATTCACATCACGAGTGAAATGGGATCGAATGAAGATATTGTTCTCCGAAATATTTGGCCCGTGCGAAAAGCATTTCGCACTTTACGACGGAAAATTCTTAATTTTATGCGAATATGATGTGGTGGAAACTCCTCATGTCGGTGATTGTATTTCTCATTTGTGGGTACTTTATTTTCTTTGCCTACCAACTGAGATCTATACGAAAACAAGCGTACTGGATTGTAAAAAAAAGATTTTTTTTATTAGTATTTTTTATGACAGGAGTGAGCTTTGTCTTAGGTGGAGTCCTTCTCCTTTCCATTTCTCTAAAACCGGAAACATTAGGGGTGATTTTTCCTTTTTTGACAAATACTCGTGAAATAGTTCCGGAAAACAAAGCGTCGTAAACAAAAAATCGTTTGTGATCAGAAGCGTCTCCGCATACAATAGTGCTAGACACGCAGAAAATGGATATCGGAAAAAATATTACCCCAATGCAACGGCAATATCTCGACATGAAAAAGGAGTATCCTGATGTTCTTCTTTTTTTCCGTTTAGGAGACTTTTATGAAATGTTTGGAGATGATGCCAAAAAAGCTTCTCAAATTCTGGAAATAACTCTCACTGCAAGGCATAAGGACTCAGAAAATCCTATTCCCATGTGTGGAGTTCCGCATCATTCTGCTGAAAACTATATTGCAAAACTTCTGAAAGCAGGTGAAAAAGTGGCGATTGCAGAACAGGTGTCGGACCAGTCTCTCCCCGGAATTCTCGAACGGAAAGTGGTGCGAGTTATAACTCCGGGAACGACTTTTTCTGAACAGATTTTAGAAGCCCGTGAGCATCAATTTATTGCAGCCGTTTGTGAAGAGAACTTTAATTTTGCACTGTCGATTGCGGATCTTTCCACTGGAGATTTTTTCGTGCGGGAAATAAGCGGTTTTGAGGAAGTGAGGCGTGAAATTATGAAACTTGAAGCGCGAGAAATTATCCTTCCTCCAGAACTTTTTTCTGAAGAAGATTTTATGCGGAATTTTCCGGTTATATCTCGCCAAATCCCACAAAAAAATCCGAAAGAGCATTTAGAACGCCACTTCCAAACACGAAATCTCAAAGGATTTGGGCTTGAGGACAAAGAACTCTGCAGAGGAGCAGCTTCACTTCTCCTCACTTTTTTGGAGGAGACACAAAAAAGTAGTGTTCCTCATCTCAAAAATATTCGACTCATCCATTCCGGAGATTTTCTTCCCCTTGATCCGGAAACCATAAAACATTTGGAACTTTTTTATGATGCAGAAGGCAAGAAGGAAGGAAGCCTTGTATCGCTTTTGGACGAAACTGAGACGGCAATGGGTGGAAGAAAATTGAGACAAACCATGCTAAGTCCTCTCAAAGATCGAACTCACATTGAAGAAAGGCTCGATGCCGTGGAAGAGCTTTCAAAACATCCTGAAATTCTTGAGGATTTGGAAAAATCTCTCAAAAATGTTGCTGATTTGGAACGACTTATAGCAAAAATATCGTGCGGAAGAGGAAATCCCCGAGATCTTTTGGCACTCAAAAATTCCCTTCAAAAACTTCCCGACCTCAAGCGAATTCTTGCCGGAGTACACGGGAAAAAATTGCAGAAAATCCTTTCGTTTCTCGAAGAAAATTAAAAAGTTATGAAAATTATATTTGCCAAAACATCAGATATTGTGAGATGTCATGAAATTGATGCAGCCATTGGGATCCCAACCCACCCTGCATTTCTTCGGGAAACCCAGAAATATAAGAAGCTCATTATCGCAAAAGATTCAAAGAAAATTATTGGGTACATGTGTTACAGTGTGCTCTGGGGAACACTTCCATTTGTTCATTTCATTCGCATTCATCCTTTGTGGCAACGCAAGGGAGTTGGAAGTTTTTTGCTTCAATTTTTAGAAAAAAAAATAAAAACTGAAAAATTTTCATGTTTGCTGAGTTCAACAGAACACGACAATAGGAATTCTTTTTCTTTCCATAAAAAAAATGGATTTTCTTCATGCGGAAAAATTAAATTTAACAAAAAAGAAACAGAAGTTTTTTTCATAAAAAATATTCCTTCATGAAGCACTACGGTATTCTCGCCTTTCCTACGGGTCACTCGCGGTCTCCAGAAATGCAAAATGCTGCATTCCAGCATTTAAAAATCGATGCTGTTTTTGAACGGTATGAAATTCCTCCGGAAAAACTTGCAGAATTTTTTCAGGAAAATTTTCGAAAAGAACGGAAAATTGAAGGTCTTGCCGTAAGCATTCCGCACAAAGAAAGTATTCTTCCTTTTCTTGGTTTAATCGATGAAGCCGCGAAAAAAATCGGTGCGGTAAATACTGTCTTTTGGAATGATGGAAAAATCTGCGGAACAAATACCGATTGGGTTGGATTTTCGAAATCACTGAAAGAAGAATATGATGTTCGCGGAAAACGAGTGCTTATTCTTGGAGCAGGAGGAGTTGCTCGGGCAATTATATATGCTTTGATCAAGAGCAAAGCAGAGAAAGTCGTTATCGCAAATCGAACGGAAGAAAAAGCGAAAAAACTCGCGGAGGAGTTTGGGGTCGAATGGAAGACTATTTCTGATTGCGATCCTGATGAATTTGATCTCATTGTGAATGCAACTCCAATTGGGATGAGAGGAAAATTTGAAGGCATTTCTCCGCTTTCAAATTATTTTTGGAAAGCCCATCATACGGCGTTTGATGTCGTCTATACGCCTGAAGAAACTCAGTTTTTGAAAGATGCGAAAAAATCTGGAGCTCAAACAATTTCTGGGAAAAAAATGTTTCTTTTTCAGGGAATGGCGCAATTTAAAATTTGGACAGGAGAAAATGCTCCAGAATCGATTATGATACAGGCTCTTCAGAACATATCGGAAGGGGACCTGAAATAATTTTTGTAGCGTAATGCGTGGTAATGAAAACTTTCTGATCGCTATTTACCGCAATTCCCATGCCGATTTCGGTAAAATACGGGTTCATTATGCTGTCGTAATGCGGTTTATATTCTTTGCCCTTCTCGTTTTTATAAAAATCAAAAGTATAGCGAGTGAGGTCGATCATATCCTGAGTGCAATCAGTTGCATCGCAAGAAAATGGAATTCCCCATCCGATATTTTCTGAGTATGTGGCGCGATGAACATTCTCAAAATCAAGTCCCAAGTTCCGAAACCATTCCAAAATTATTGCGTAGTCATAATATGCCGTTTGTCCGGGACGTTTGTGATCTATAAATCCGCGGTCTGCAGAAAATTTTGACCAGAGGAATGCGGTTCTATTCAGTTGATTATTATACGTGTACGGAGAAAGATTTTGCGTTGCACGTTCGGCATTGATCCATTCGAGCCACACTTTCCTCACTTTTTCCATATCGACGTGAAAGATTGGATCTTCCAGAAATGGGAGGCAATGTTTTTTTAAAAATTCTTCACCCGTGAAAGATTCCTTGTCGTGACGTTCTTCCAAAACTCGTTCGATCACTTCCGCCATTTCTGCGCGAGTCACAAAATCTTCTCCTCCAGAAAAAGAAGTGAGGAGATATTTCTCTTTTCCGAGCAATATGATATAGGGCTCATGCCAATTCTCAGATTCTTCAGATGTGAGCGGAAGAGCAAAGGTATTCACCACAATTTTTGCAGCTTCAAAAACCGATATGTTTTGTTCTGGGCGAAATGTTCCATCGCTATACCCGTGAAGAATTTTTTGATTTTTTGCGAAGCAAATATAGCTCGCGAACCAGGCCGATTTTGAAACATCGGAAAAGCAGTTCTCCGCATCCTCAAGAGGATTTTTCCCGAGTTTTGCTTCCACTAACATTTTCGTAAATTCCGCACGATTCACGAGTGCATTCGGACGAAACGTTCCATCTCCATATCCAGTGACAATGCCGCGAGTTTGCAGAAATTGAATGGCCTCAGAATAAGGATGAGATTCGATATCAGGAAACGAAGCTTCTGAAAGAACTGGAGTTACGAAAAAAAGTGAGATGAGAAAAATCTTAAAAAAAATTTGGAAGTTATTTTTCATGGGAACTCAGAATATTCTTTGATTATTTTTGCATATTCATAGGCGCTTTTGCGAATGGTACGCTGTAAATTATTTTTATAATCAATCTCAATAAGTCCAAATCGCGGCCAAAACCCTTTATCCCATTCAAAGTTATCGAGAAGCGACCAGTAAAAATATCCCCGAACATCTATTCCCTCTTGAATAGCTTTTTCCACATATTTCAGAATACTGCGAATATACCATGCCCTATGCGTATCTGCTGCATCCGCGAGTCCATTTTCAAGAATATAAATTGGTTTCCCAAATTTCTGAAAATTTTTCAGAAGCGGATAAATACTTTCTGGAGAAAGTTCCCAATTCATATCAGATGATTTTTCCTTGATGTGATTTTTTCCCCAGAAAATGTGAATTTGTGAACGTAAATAAAAATTAAGCCCATAAAAATCGAATGTTCCTCGAATTCTCCAAAGAAATGACTCATTCCCCCAATAATGATACATGGCGCACAGTATTCGATTGATGAGTTTGTTCTTGTACGGTTCCATAAGAACATTATTTTGGGCAATCCCCACTTTCGCATTTGGAGAGATTTTTTTAATGAGAAAATACGCCTTTTTGTGCGCAGAGATCAAATTTTTTCGTGCCCGAAGATAGCGAAACACGCTCCTTTTCTGCGGTGGCCACAGAGCCGTAAGATATGCCATTCCTCCATAAATCTCTGGTTCATTGAGCGTTACCCAAAACTGAACATCCGGCGAGAGTGCTTGCACCACCTTCTCAGCATACCTGAGAAAATATTCTCCTGTTTTTTTTGATTCCCACAGTCCCTGATCCCGAATCCAAATGGGAAGCGTAAAATGCCACAATGTGACGATGGGGCGAATATTTCTTTTTGTAAGTGCCTGCACTACTTTTTTATAATGAGCAAGAGCTTCATCAGAAAATTTTCCTTCCTCTGGTTCAACTCTTGCCCATTCAATAGAAAATCTATAGGAATTTATTCCGAGCGATTTCATGAGATCAAAATCTTCCTCATATCGATGAAAATGATCGCAAGCATTTCCCGAAATGTAATTTTTTGGATCTTTTGCCATTTTTTGGAGTTCTTCTCGAAGATTTGGGAATTCTTTTTTCCAAGTTCGACTCAAACGTTCTGCATTTTTTTGTTCCCATTCCGACCAATCATTGGTAATACCTCCTTCAACTTGATATGCAGCAGTACTTGCTCCCCAGAGAAAATCTTTTGGAAACGCTGATAATTTTTCTGATTTCATAGAAGGTATATTCGCGATAAAATGAAATCCGCATATTTCTCATTCCCTGATATGGAGCGCCTCTCTCATATTCTCCCAAAGATTACCAGAAAAAGAGAGCTTGACTCAAATGCTTTGGCAAGTGAAATTTTGCTCGAAGCAGAAAAATATCTTCGGGATATTTTTGGAGAACAGAATATCGGAAGAGGAAAAAAAATATGCGCAAAGAAAATCCAAAATCAATTTCTTTTTTGCGATGTTGCCTCATCTGCGTGGAATAATCGTCTGTTTTTGGAAAAAATGGAGCTCCTCGAACATTTGCACAAAACATTCCCCAAAGCCGCAATCGCGGACATTCGGGGAATGGTGAAGTAACGAAGAGCTAAAAGCTAAGAGCGAAGAGCTCGTAACTTCTAACCCCTAGCTATTAGCTCTTCGCTATTAGCTAATCGCCTTCCTACTTCCTGATTCCTACTTCCTGATTCCTACTTCCTGATTCCTACTTATGCACTACGTACGTCTTTGCGAGTCGATCGTGAAGAGCACGTTTTCTGTCATCAAATCCTGCCATCAAAAATCCAATGAAGAGAATTATTCCGCTGAGAATCATTGCGAAATATCTCCCTACTGCTTGAGCAGGACGGAGTTTGCTTCCATCTTGTGAAATAATTTTAAGACCGCAAGCCATCTTCCCCGGTGTAGCGGAAAGAGCAATCCAAAATCCAATGAAATAAATGAGATGAACAAGATTTTGCCACCCATTTAACTGACCACTCATCTGAAAATTTACCCCAGTCTCTGGTGTTGCTGAGACTTGGCTTCCGAAAAGAATTCGAGAAACGATTGCGATAATAATGCCATCGATCAAAAGAGCAAGGAACCGAATCCAAAATCCGGCATATCGAAAATTTCCAGGCGATGCGGATGCTGCATTTTCGGAATGTTCATTTTCCATGGGAGAAGGGAAAAAAGAATAAAAATAGAAAAAGACAAGTACTGGACTGAAGTGTAATGAAAAGCAAAAAGGAATGCAAAATTAAAAATAGCATCGTACATTCTAAAATTATAAGCACCACCCTAGAGATAAAATAAGTTTATATTTTATTTCTAGACATGAAACAAGTTCGCAAGCCAATCAGCTTCAAAGAGCGAGAGGAAATAGAGAGGATGTTAGAAAAGAAAAAGTC